>CAYOGU010000086.1:0-1040 GCA_964403345.1 uncultured Syntrophus sp.
CGACATGGCAGGACCTGAAACAGGCCACTGCCCCGATCCTCAGGGGGACGGCATGCGGGGCTTTCTTCGGCATCCTTCCGGGAACGGGTCCCTCGATCGCCTCGTTCAGCTCTTACATGATCGAGAAGAAGATGGCCTCCGACCCGTCTCGCTTCGGCCGCGGTGCGATCGAAGGGGTGGCTGGACCGGAGTCTGCCAACAACGCGGATGCCCAGTGCAAGTTCATCCCCATGTTGACCCTGGGGATTCCGGCGAGCGGAACGATGGCGCTGATGCTCGGGGCGCTGATGATCCACGGCATCACGCCCGGGCCTTCAGTGATGACCCAGCAACCGGCCCTCTTCTGGGGACTCATTGCGAGCATGTGGATCGGCAACCTGATGCTGCTCATCCTCAATCTGCCGCTGGTCGGCCTGTGGGTGAGCCTGCTCAAGGTGCCCTATCGTCTCCTCTTCCCGGCGATTATGGTGTTCTCGGCCATCGGCATCTACAGCACGAACAGCATCTCCTTCGATATCTACCTGACGGCGATCTTCGGCATTCTGGGGGTCCTGTGGCGACTTCTGGGTTGCAGCCCCATTCCGCTGTTGCTGGGATTTGTCCTGGGTCCGATGATGGAGGAGAACCTCCGACGTGCCCTGCAGGTTTCGGAAGGGGACCCGGCGGTCTTCTTCACACGACCCCTGAGTCTGGCGTTCCTCATCGCCACCGCTCTGATCCTGATCGTGATGGTGTTGCCGGCTGTTCGCAAGCGACGGGACGACATTTCCGGCTGATACGCTTCATCGCATCAAAACGAAAGCGGTATGCACCGTTTTCGATGGATGTCCATTCCATTCATGGATGGAGTAACTTGACTCGAAATCGGTTTCACAAAGAAAGGATGGAACTATGAAAAAAACTTTGCATACAAACCGATTGTGGCAGGGAATCGTTCTGGCCGGAATTTTGGCCGCCGCCATCGTATTTTCAGCGACCGTTGCGCTTGCGGCGGAGTATCCCCAAAAGCCGGTGCGGCTTCTGATTGCCTTTGCCCCGGG
>CAYOGU010000086.1:1140-12145 GCA_964403345.1 uncultured Syntrophus sp.
GGTCATCAAACAGGGCAACATCAAGTTGGAGTAGAAGGCCGTATCGGATCGGTCTCGGAATCTTCGCCCGGCGGTGCCGCCTGATCCGACCTGTCGGTCGTTGTTGCGGAGGAAGACCGTTTCCCGCAATGGAGTTGTACGACAGTGGGGGCCTATGGCCCCCACTGTCGGTTTTTGGGGAAGAAGGAAGAAAAAATGCCTACCGTAATGATCATGACCAAGAAATTCGCCGAAGTTTCCCGCGATCCGATCACGACTCTCCAGGAGGCCGGGTTCACCGTGGAAGAAAAGGACTATGACCGAGTGCGGCCCTCCCAAGAGGACGAAGTCTGCCAGGTCATCCAGGGTGCAGACGCGATCATCGTGACCGCCATGTTCCCGGCCACCCGGAAAATCATCGAGAGCTCCGGCCGCCTGAAAATGATTGCCATACGGAGCGCCGGGTTCGAAGGATCGGATTTGAAGGCTGCCACCGACAATGGGGTCGTGGTCACCAACAACCCGGGATCCAATTCCGACTCCGTGGCGGACATGACCGTCGGACTCATGCTCGCCGTTTCCAAACAGATTGCCAAAAAGGACCGGGAGATGCGCAAAGGATTGTACCCGCGGGGCAGCGGAGGGGAAGACCTCTTCCGGAAAACCGTGGGGATCATCGGCCTGGGAAACATCGGCAAGAGGGTGGCCAAGCGGCTGCAGGGGTTTGAAGCCAAAATCATCGCCAACGATATCGTGGAATACCCGGATTTCCAGAAGCAGTACAACATCCCGTATTGCCCCAAGGAAGAGCTCCTGCAAAAAGCCGATTTTGTGACCCTCCATGTTCCCCTGGACAACTCCACCCGGGGAATGATCAATGAAGATCGGCTGCGGCTTATGAAAAAAACCGCCTTTCTGATCAACACAGCCCGGGGGGCCATTCTGGATGAGAAGGCCCTTTACCGTGCTTTGAAGGAGGGATGGATCGCCGGTGCGGGACTCGACGCTTATGAGACCGAACCCCCGGCCTTCCGAGACCACATCCTGCTGGAGAATGTGGTCGCCACTCCCCACATCGCCGGTTTGAGCAACCAGGCCTCCTACGCCATGGCCATGGAGACGGTAAAAAAGGTGATCACCTTCTTCAAAGGAAAAGTGCCGGAAAACGTGCTCAATCCTGAGGTCTTGAAGAAGCTGACCCTGAGCGCTTAAAGGCCCTTATCCCTCCTGCCCCCTTGTTCTTTCCAGAGAGAAAGCAAGCCGGTAGCCCGGAAAAATGGCCTTGCGCGGATAAAACATCGGCGGAAGAATGAATGCGGCCTCAACTCAATACCAGATAAAACGCTCTTCATCGTTTCGCAGGGCATCTGACCGGTGGCTTATGGAAAGGGTCCGTCAACTTAAAACCTGTTTTAGAAGAAAGGATGGGTCTATGGTGAAAACCTTGCAGAGCAGCAAATCGTGGCAAAGAATCGTTCTGGGAACACTCCTTTGCGTTGTCCTCGCATTTCCCTTTTCTCCTGTCTTTGCGGCGGAGTATCCCCAAAAGCCGGTGCGGCTTCTGATTGCCTTTGCCCCGGGCGGGAGCACCGACGCCGTTGGACGCCTGATTGCGACCAAGCTTTCCGAGCGTCTCGGCAAGCAGTTCGTGGCGGAGAACCAGGCTGGAGGAGGGGGGACCATCGCCTCGGAGATGGTCGCGAGGTCGGCGCCCGACGGCCACACCCTGCTGTTCAATTCTACTGGGATTATTCTCAATCCCCTTCTCTCTCCGGTGCCGTACGATCCCATGAAGTCCTTCGTCCCGATCGCCAAGATCGGCAACGCGGTGTCCACGCTTGTCGTCCATCCGTCGGTTCCGGCCAATTCGGTCAAGGAACTCATCGCCCTGGCCAAGAAGCAGCCGGGCAAACTGGTGGCTTCGGCTGCGGGCGGCGGCAGCTTCATCCATCTTTCCACGGAGCTCTTCAAGATGATGGCCGACATCGATTTCAAGATCGTCCAGTTCAAGGGCGGCGGTCCGGCGATGGTTGACCTGCTGGGGGGCCATTCCCAACTCTTTGTCGGAAGCCTCCAGCAGTCGCTGCCGCACATCAAGTCCGGTAAAGTCAAGGCGCTCGGTTATGGCGCAAAGACGCGCAGCAAGAGCCTGCCGGATGTGCCGACCATCTCCGAAGCCGGTGTCCCCGGGTACGAATCCTTCATCTGGTGGGGCATGTTCGCGCCGGCCGGCACGCCGAAGGCGATCGTCGACAAACTGAACAAGGAACTGGAGACGATCATGAAGACCGAGGAGATGGCGAAGATCTTTGTGGCCCAGGGGGCCGAGCAGGATCTGCTGGGTCCGGCCGCGTTCGCCAAGTTCATGGAATCGGAATCGGCCAAATGGGGCAAGGTCATCAAACAGGGCAACATCAAGTTGGAGTAGAAGGCCGTATCGGATCGGTCTTGGAACCCTCGCCCGGCGGCTGCACCGGATCATGTCGGATCAGATCAAGCCGCCGGGCGGGTCCGACTCTCAATACCGGTCTGCCGCCCATCGCCGCATCCTCCGATTGCATTCGGGAGGCACGCCTGACGTTCCCATGCAGGCTGTGGCTATCCCTTCTTGAGGATGTCGGCCGCCTTTGCGGCGTCTTCGGCGGTGTCCAGGCCGATGTACATGATGAACCTTGAACCGATTACAGCTGCAGACAGCCCGTGAAGGTTGAGACCCGCCGCCGCAAGTTTTTCCGTCATTCTTGCGGCGATCCCCGGTTTGTTCTCTCCCTCGACGCGGACCGACTTGATGCTGCTTGTGATGTTGAAGCCCAGAGTGGCTGCCGCCGAAACCTCGGCATCGCCGCGCAGCGGGGTCACAAATACGACCCCGTTACCGGGTTTATCCGGCGCCCGCCTGGCGATGACGAAATCGAGATCCGCACCGGCATCACGGAGGCCGGAGAGTATCTTGGCCAGACCACCGGGTACGTCCTTGATGCCGGCAGCCCATACATCCACGCGTTCCACGATCATGTTCATCATATCCCCTCCTCGTTCTGTTGTTCGTTCCATCCCATTACACCCGTTGATCCCCCGTTGCCGCTCGTTCACACCCTTTATCCGTATCCCTAGAGGGGGCTTCACTTTCCCTGAACCAAATGGGTGATCTCCGCGACGATTTCCGGATTCGCCAGGGTCATGACATCACCCACCTCCGTGCCGTTGGAGATGGCGCTTAGGACGCGGCGCATAATCTTACCCGATCGGGTCTTGGGCATGTCGGAGACGATCCAGACCTTTCTCGGCCTGGCGATCGCACCGATTTCCGTAACGACTGCATTCTGGACCCTCTGTGCAAGCTCGTCGCTTGCCGTGCATCCGGGCCTCAGGGAGACATAGAGGTCCGGCTCCTTTCCCTTCACCTCGTGCTTCACCGGAACGACGGCCGCCTCCGCCACTTCCTTGATGGTCATGGCGGCCGATTCGATCTCCTTGGTCCCCAGCCGATGGCCCGAGACGTTGATCACGTCGTCGATCCTGCCGAGGATGCGCACATAGCCATCGGCGGCGGTGACGGCCGCGTCGCCGGTCATATACGGCCAGTCCTGCCACCGCTTGCTCTTTGGATCCTTGCAGTATCGCTCATAATACTGACTGACGTATCGGTCACGGTCGCGCCAGATGGTCTGGAAGCTGCCTGGCCAGGGGTTCTGGATGCAAATGTTTCCCGCCTTGCCGGTGCCGGGTGGGACGATGTTGCCGTCGTCATCATAGATGATCGGGTGGATCCCCGGCACGCCAGGGCCTGCGCTCCCCGGCTTCATCGGCTGCAGGGCCGGCAGCGTGCTGCAGAGGAAGCCGCCGTTTTCCGTCTGCCACCAAGTGTCGCAAATGGCTGCCTCGCCCTTGCCGACGACGCGGTAGTACCACTTCCATACCTCCGGTTCGATCGGCTCGCCGACGGTGGTCATGTGCTTGAAGTGGTAGTGATACTTCTGCGGTTCGTCGGGCCCCATCTTCCTGAGGGCGCGGATGGCCGTGGGCGCCGTATGGAAGATGTTGACATCCAGATCCTGGGCGATCCTCCAGGGTCGGCCCGCGTCCGGATAGGAGGGGACGCCTTCGTAGATCACCGTCGATGCACAGAGGGCCAGAGGGCCGTAGACAATGTAGGAGTGGCCGGTGATCCATCCGATGTCCGCCAGGCACCAGTAGACGTCTTCAGGGTGGATGTCCTGGATGTATTTGGATGTCCCGGCCACGTACGAGAGATAGCCGCCCGTGCTGTGCTGGGCGCCTTTGGGCTTGCCCGTTGTGCCGCTGGTGTACATCAGGAAGAGGGGGGCTTCGGCCGGCATCGGCACCGGGTCTATCCGTGCCCCGTAGTATCGCTTCAGCAGGTCGTTGACGAAGAAATCCCGGCCTTCGACCATCGGGGTCCGGGCGGAATACTTGCCGGGATAGCGTTGCCATACAAGGACCGTGTCGACCTTCTGGCCCTCCTTGGTCGCCTCGGCCGCGGCGATATCGGCTTTCTCCTTGTGGTCCATGAGCTGCCCACCCCGGTAATAAGCGTCCATAGTGATCAGGACACGGCTCTGCGAATCGACGATCCGGTCCGCACAGGCCTTCCCGCTGAAACCGCCGAAGACCTGCGAGTGGATGATCCCGAGACGCGCGCAGGCCAGCATGGTGATGGGAAGTTCGGCCACCATCGGCATGTGAAGTGTGACGAGGTCTCCCGCCTTCAGTCCGCAGAAGTCCCTCAGGATGGCCGCGAATTCGTTCACCCTGACGTAGAGTTCCCGGTAGGTGATGTGCTCGACCTTCTCGGCCTCGGGTTCCGGAACGAAGTGGATGGCGGTCTTGTTCTTGTTGCCGGCCAGGTGACGGTCGATGCAGTTGTAGCTTGCGTTGATCCTGCCTCCGACAAACCACTTGAAGCAGGGGGCGTCGTTGGTGTCCAGCGTCGTGTGCCAATACTCGTACCACGACAGAAGATCGGCATATTCCTTGAAACAATTTGGGAAATTGTCCAGGCTGAAACGCCTGAAGATGTCAGGATCGCTCATATTGGCCTGGGCGATGAACCGGGCAGAGGGATAGAAGATCTGCTCTTCCCCCCAGTGTACGGCAATTTCAGCTTCCGACGTTTCTGTTACCTCTTTACCGCTCATGACACCCTCCTTTCTTTTTTGTGTCCGTATCAAACGTTTTCACGGATCGAGGGCAATGCAATAACCCAAGCCGAACCAGATCTCCTGCGGAGCGCTCGTGTATTTTCGCGTATGGGGGTGTTCGTCAGTGAGAGGATGGCAGGCTTCCGGTGAAATCGGGGGCGTCGAAAGGGGTGCATGGGTGGGCATGGTCAAATTAAGGATTATGACAAGATGCGGGTTTTCGATCATGGCGGGCGGATGTCCGTCTTTTGGCGTATCGACAGGGAATCAGGAGGCTTTTGTCTGTCAAAGAGCTGTGACGAGAATGGGATACCAGACGTGGCCCGCTGTGCTCCGTGAATGGATGGAATGGATGGGAGTTGTGTTGTTAGATCAAGTATGAGAGAGGGGAATTTTTCTGTCAAGGAAATTCTGGTCCCGCTGCCCAATCCGGTATATCGGCCCGAACAGAGCCGTACAGACTGACAATCCGGTTGACGACGCTTTCTAGAACCGGTGTGGTGTCGAAAAAAGCAGAACGAAAGATGGCCGGGCATCGACCCCGCCGGATGAGGATCGAGTAGACGGTTGTCATCACTGGGTGGAACCATTCAATCTGATTGCATGAACTGTGATGGAGACACCGGACATTCGCGTGAAGCGGGACGCCCTGGAGAATTTCTGCCAGGGGATCTTTCGGGCTCTTAAACTTTCCGAGGACGACGCCCGGATCGCGACGGCTGTTCTGATTGCGGCAGATGCCCTGGACATTCCTTTGAGCTCAGGACAATGGAGAAAATCATCGCGGAGGTGCAGGCGCATGGTGCCGCATTCGGCTGCGTGAAAAATTCAAACCACTTCGGCATTGCGGGGTATTACGCCAGGATGGCCCTGCCTGGAGACCTGATCGGGATTGCCATGGCCAACACGGCGGCCCTGGGGGTCCCCACGTTCGGCAGGCAGGTCATGTTCGGGACCAATTCTTTGGCCTTTGCGGCGCCGGCAGACAGAGAGAAGGCTTTTGTACTCGATATGTCGACCACCGTGGTCACGCGGGGGAAGATCGAAGTCTATGACCGCCTGGGGCAGGAACTGCCCGAGGGGTGGGTGGTGGATAGGACCGGGCGATCCGCCAAAGATGCCCGGGCGATGCTGGCCGACATGCAGAACCGCATCGGCGGCGTGATTCTGCCGCTCGGCGGGCTGGGCAAAGAATTTGGAGAGCACAAGGGATTCGGCCTGGCCGTGATGGTGGATATCCTTTGCGCCGTGCTCTGCGGCGCGCCGTTCGGCACGGCCGTGTACGATACTCCTTCCCCGTCGGCACGGGTCAGCCATTTTTTCGGTGCGATCAAGATCGGTTGCTTCCGCGACCCACGGGAATTCCGCCGCGACATGGATGACATGCTTGCCGCGCTTCGGACAGCTCCGCCTGCTGAGGGCAAAGCCGCGTCTATTTCGCGGACCTGCCGGAATTTGAAAAGGAAGAGGAAAGCAACGGATGGGCGTGCCCCTGCTGCAGAAGACCTATGACGAACTTTGCCGCCTTGGGGCCGAGCATGGGATCGCGCCGCTTCCCATATTGTCCAAAGAGGCATAGTCTCCGGATGATGCCTGCATCTCTTCCACGGTCCCAATCCCCACCAGCCGCAAGCCTGTTCGATCGTCTATTTTCTTGACGATCAAAACGCCGGCTGGTTCGAACTTGCCGGCTGAGTATGGATTTATTCTATGCAGGTCGGGGAGGATGGAAGAAATTTCGACATCAAGAGGATCTTTAACCAGCCGACGGGGACCAACCGGCTGCTTGGGACTTTCGTCCGGAAATTTCTTGACAAATTCGAAGGTTCTTCGTATTTCTGCTAAAACTGCATTGACACGCCGAATGACAACGCCATCCGCTTCGATCATAAGGGGAGTGGAGTAATGCCCATGCCTCGGCGCGGTTGGATATTTCATGCGGAAGCTCGGTTTCTCCATCGCCCAGCTCGTCTTGGCAAGCGTCCTGGCGCAGATGCTGGAGCCGTCGCTGTCCAAAGCCCTGCTCATCTCGCAGGGATCCCCCTGATCTTCTCCACTCGCCCGATCTCCGCAGCCTTCATGGCGCTGGCGATCCGCTCCATCGGACGGGGGATCTGGGTTCAGATTCGTAGCCGGGCGTCCGAAGTGTCCTTGGACGAGGCGGATTGATTGTTCATCAGTGGACGGCACCGGCTTCATAAACAGCCGGCGGGGGAACATGACTCTGCGAGTGTCCAGACCCGCAGATTGAAATGGAGGGAGAAGCCTCGTGGCGCCATGACATATTAGGCAAACCAGCGGATCAACCCCACCGCCCTCCAGTACAGGAGGCTGACCGCCAGCGTGACCAGGCAGGCGAACAGATAGATGATCCCGGCTCGGTGAAGCTGTGCTGGCATCCAGGATGCCTTCCCCGCGATCGTCTCCCCGATGATGACGAAGGGCTGGTGATAGGACATGAAGAAGCAGTTGCCTGCCATGATGAAGAGGAAGAAGACCGCCAGCGGATGGAGGCCGAAATCGGCGGCCAGCATGGGGAGGAAGGGAACCAGGAAGGGGATGGTCGCATAGAGCTGGGCGACATCGACGAAACGTACGGCGAAGCAGAATATGAGCAGCGCATAGGTCAGCAGCCAGGGGTTGCCCGCCAGGGCCCTGACGATCGGACTGAAGGACCGGCTCAGAAAGGTCGCCACGCCGGTTTCCTGCAGGATCATTCCCAATCCCATGATCGTGCCGATGAAAAGCACGAAGTCCCAACTGATTGCTGTCCCGATGTCCTGGGTCCTGATCACGCCGCAGACCGCCAGCAGCGCAAAGGCCCCCAGGCAGATTGCGACATCCGGGATCCCGTGCATCCGCCCGGTAACCAGAAGAAGGAAGGTGGCCAACAGGATGCCGAACGTCGCCTTTTCCTTGAAGCTCATCGGTCCGAGGGCCTTGAACTCGCTCCTGAAGGCCTCGCGGTCAATCTCCAGTTCCTCCGCCGGTTTCATCGTCCGGTACAGGGCCAGGATGAAGATGAGCGATAGGACGGCCGACGGCACCAGCATGGCCTTCAGCCAGGAATCGAACTCGATCACCCCCTGCAATTCGGGGACGGCGCCGAAGAACCCGATGGTGGCCGGTCCCCACAGGGAACCGGTCAGCCAGCCGCTTCCCGGGATCAGCACCATGGACCATGCCGACAGCAGGATGAGAGCCGCTCCGTTGGAGCCGTATTTCAGGCGGCAGATCTCCACGGAGGCCACGGCGATCGGAATCACAATCGCGATCCGCACCGAAATGGAGGGGGTCAGGACCGACAGCAGCAGGCCGATGAGGACCCAGGAAACAGTCAGGCTCAGGTAGCTGGGGCGGAAGAGGCCGATGACCCAGTAGGCCAACCTTTTTCCCAGCCCCGTGACATTCAGGGCGAAACCGAAGAAGAGGGCCGGGATCAGGATCCAGACGGCCCGGGTCGTGTAGCCGTTGAAGACGATGGATAACTTGACGCCAGAGGCCGTCAGCAGCATCATCATGACCATGCTGCCGATCGAAAGGGGGACCCACCGGGTCCCGAAGATCCAAACGCTGACGGCTACCAGAACCGACATCAGGACCGCGTGGCCTTCAGGGGAAAGTTCCGGTGCAAAAGGTTTGCCGATGCCGACCCCGATACCGACTGCAGAAAAGAGAAGGATCCCCCATAGACGCCTGTCCATCGCGCACCTCGGTTTTCCCGCTTGGGCGTATCGTCCGTCAACGTTCGCCCGGCGATGAGCAAACTACATCCGTCCAGGGGAATAGTCAACCGGCATGTTTTCGGAGGCGATGTCGTTTTCCTTTTTAAGCACGACCCATGGCCCGTTGGCACAGAAGCAACGGTGGATTTTCCGGCGATCGCTTATCATGGCGACGATCTTGGACGGAAAAACCCGGCCCGCGGGGCCCGGACGTCCTGTTCCCGACAGGTTCAGGAGACAATATCCGCAAATATCTCCTCGGGAACACTTAAGTATTTAGGAGAACTGCCGATATCCTGAATTAGACGCGTTCGTTTCCATCATCATACGCAGATTTGGATAGATCCAGAGGAGGGCGACGATGACGTTTCGAATGACGCTGGGCAAGAGGATCGGATCGGGCATCATCCTGATGCTGTTCCTGATGCTGGCCGTGGGGTTCGGGGGCTGGTTCGGCTTGACGCGCGTTCTGGCCGTGGTGCAACTCTACAAAGCCATCAACTCCGTTCAGTTGATCGTTTCCAACGCAAAGGAGAAGACGAGCGAATTTCTCATCGCCAATTTGGTCGGCGACGAGAAGCGGGCGGATGCGGCCTTTTCCGACACACAGGCCCAAATCAGGGAGGCCCTTGCCCAGATCAATGCCGTGAAGGGCAATTCAGGCACGAGTAACCGGGACCTTGAAAAGGTGGCCCTGGTGGAGAAGGCCATCAACGGATACAGGGATCTGCTCGACAAATACCGGAACTCCGAGAAGCAGAAGGGAGCATCCAGCGCCAAGATCCGGGAATTGACCGGCCGGCTCCTGGAACAGGGCAACCAGGACCTGCTTATGGGGGAGAATCTGGTGGCCAACATCAAGATCGTTACCGGTTCCCTGTCGGCCTATCCCGATAAAACCTCTGCGGCCAACTGGGAGAGGCTCCAGAGGGACCTCCCGAACTTCGAGAAAAGCCTGAAGGATTGGCATGAAAAGATCGGGAACAGCGACGAGTTGCGTGGCAAGGCTGAGAAGATCCGGGCCGTCTACGATCAGATCGTTCCGGCGGTGAACAATCTCCAGGAGCAGGTCTCGATCCAGGACGGCTTCAAGAAAAACATGGATGCCCATACCGCGGATCTCAACAAGATATCTGGCGAGGTTGCGGCCATGAGCATCCGGAACCTCGAGGGGCAAGCCAGGATTTCCCGGTGGATCATTTTTGGATTCATTCTTGCCGCCCTGTTGATCGGACCCAGCTTTGCGATCATCTCCACCCGAAAACTCATCAGGGGCCTCAACAAGGTTATCGAAGGCGTCACCCACGGCGCCAATCAGGTCTCGGAAGCCACCCACCAGGTCTCTGCCGCCAGCCAGTCCCTGGCCCAGGGCGCTTCCAGCCAGGCCGCTTCAGTCGAGGAAACCGCTTCCTCCCTGGAAGAGATGTCGGCCATGACCAAACAGAACGCCATCAATGCCAACGAAGCCAAGGCCATGATGGCCGATGCACAGAAGATCGTTGAGAAGGTCACCCAGCATATGGGCGACATGGGCAGGGCCATCGAAGAGATCACCAAGTCGAGCGAGCAGACCGGCAAGATCATCAAGACCATCGATGAGATCGCATTCCAGACCAATCTCCTGGCGCTGAACGCCGCGGTGGAAGCCGCCAGGGCAGGGGAGGCGGGTGCCGGGTTCGCCGTGGTGGCCGATGAGGTCAGGAATCTCGCCCTGCGCGCCTCGGAGGCGGCCAAGAACACCTCGACTCTGATCGAGCAGACCGTGAAGGCCGTCAAGAACGGCAACCAGCTGACGGCTTCCACCCGAAACGCGTTTGCCGAGAACCGGGAGGTCACGCTGAAGGTCAGCAGGATCGTGGACGATATCGCGGCGGCCTCGGACGAGCAGGCCCAGGGCATCGATCAAGTCAACAGGGCGGTTTCCGAGATCGAAAGGGTCGTCCAGCAGAACGCGTCCAGTGCCGAAGAATGCGCCAGCGCCTCCGAGGAGATGACGTCCCAGGCCACCCTCATGAAGGGATTCGTCCGGGAACTGGCGATAATCGTTGAAGGACGGGAACGGAAGGCAGATCCGGGGTCCGCTCGGGACGCCGCCGAATCCGCTGTCGGTGCCCGGCAGATCCCCATGGATACCAGCGG
>CAYOGU010000087.1:0-12084 GCA_964403345.1 uncultured Syntrophus sp.
AGGGGGTTGGTGGCGCAGAATTCCAGATCAACGAAGACGCCCTGCTCGTTGTAGATCACGGCGTGGGCCGCTGTGGGAGCATCCGTCGAGGCGGTCGTGGGAACCGTGACGACCGGGACAGCAAGCCGCGAGGCCGCCATCCGGGCGGCGTCGAGGCATTTTCCGCCGCCGACGCCGACGAGGGCATTGACGGGTTGTCCCGACTTCCGGAAGAAGGCTGCAATCCGCTCGGCCTCGACCAGCGTCGATTCGCCCTGAAAGATCGTGTGGGCGGCCGAAAGCCCCGCGTCCGAAAGGCTCTTCTCGATCCTGGCCCCCAGGATCCGATGGCGGCCCGGAGTGATCACCACGCCAACGCCCCCGGAAACGCACAGGGAGAGGTACTCCCCGAGTATGTCGATCACCCCCCAGCCTTGAATGTACTGGGACGGCGAGACAAAGAGCCCGATCGGCTCCCGGCGGTCGGGAAGTTTCTGGTAGGTCTTGTTGGGATCCAAGGTCCCTGCTTTTTTCATTGACGCCACCTCCTCTGAAGGAATTAACATTCAGTTAAGAACGATCGGCGGCATTTGTCAAACAAAAAGGGGGAATGTCGGCTTGACAACCCTTCCCCTTTTTTCTACGATTTACATAATCATTCAGATCAAGGGCTTCACCGGCACTGCTGTTTGTCGTCCGGCCGGTCGTTAAGGGCAGCATCCCCTCGACGCGCCATGCTTCCGGGAGTGCCATTTCATCTGTAATCCGAAGGCCGCCGTGCAGCCTTTTCGACGCGGCCTTCGGCGACAAACAAACAGGACCCCCTGAGCTTCAGCGACAATGTCTTCAGCACCGTCGAATAGTGACCAGGCGGGATCCCCCTTGACGGCCATGAACCCGCTGGTCCCTTTCACCTGGCAGCCTATCCCAGGATGCCAGCGGGACGAGATCTACATCTACATCCGCAAGCCCGATCTGCTCTCGTCGAACAGCGGCATCGTCCGCACGGCGGAGCAAATCCTGCTCATCGATCCCGGGGCCATCGAGGATCAAACCCGGAACCTCTGCGGCGTGATCCGCATCTGTCAGCAGGATCGGATCCGGCCGGTCCTGATCTACATCACCCATTGACACCTCGACCACGTCCTTCAGGCCCCCATCACCCGGCAGATCCAATGGGAGGTGCCGACATGGATCGCCGTTCACGAGGCAGGTGCCGGGACACAGTCCAAGGGAGACGAAAAGCTGAGCATGGCCGAGCTCAACGGCCTCCCCTTTCCACCCTTCAACCCAGACTTGATCCTGATGACGAAGCAGGACCGGGAAGACCTGGGGGTTCGGGAGGTCCGCCTGGCCCCGGACCTGGCACTGACGCTCCACACGGAGATCGTAGGCTCCTTGGGAGGACACCCCCTTTACCGGCAGAAGATTCCCATCGGGGAGGGGGAGCATCTGTTCTGCTACCAGACGCCGGGACACAGCCCGGACAGCCTCAGCGTCCAAATCGGGAATGTGCTCTTCATCGGCGATCTCCTGGCGGCGATCAACCCCATGGTGGCGGGGCTCACCGGCTGGAGCCGGGAAGATTACCTCATGACCATCGGGCACGTCCTGGGGCTGATCGAGCATGCCGGGATCGATCTGTGCTGTCCCGGACACGGCGGGGTTCTTTCTGCTTCGGACGCCCAGGAATCCTTCAGGCACTTGATCCAGGAGGCGCGCAGCCTGGGATAACTGGCAGAAGTGGATCGGGAGCGGATGCTGTTCAATGCGGAGTACGCCCTGGAGTTGATCGACGAGGCGGAGGAGATCTTCTCCGCCATCGCCGGCCGTCTCGGCTACGTGGCCTATCAGTTGGAGGCCCTCGAGGAGCCTGAGGCCGCTGCCGGTTGTCGGGAACAGCTGGACATGGATGGAATCGATGCCGGCCTGGCCAGTTTCCGCCGGCTCTGCCGGGAAGTGGAAGAGGGACGGCTGATCAAGCTCAAGTTCGTGCTGGCCGCCCTGCGCGACGTCACGAAGATCCGGAATCTCTTCGATCGCCGTCGCATGAAGGCCGTCATCCAGTCCTCTCTGCTGAACCGGGCGGACCGCCTCCTGCTCGACTTCATCGGCATCGTCAGAGGGGTCCGGAACCCCGAAGAGTTCGTCTGGTCCGACCCGGGGGAAACCCTCTCCCGGATCGTCCAGGATCTTCAGGTGAGCCCCCATACAGACGCCTCGATCATCGACGCCTCCGGACAGGAGGATTACCTCGCGGCCCTGACGGCCCGCATCGGCTACGCCGACCTTTTTGAAAAGACGACTCCGGAGGTCTTTTGCGCCGGCCCCCATCCGCCGGTCCGCCTGGCTGCAGCACGGTTCGCCGATACCCTGACCCATCTGATGGAATTCCTGGCGGTCAAGGGGGCCGCTTCCATTTCGATCCGGCTGGAGATGGGCCGGGATATCCCCGTCGTCCGGATTCTGACCCAGGGGGAGGACATCCAGGCAGGCATCGGGGAGAAGAAGGTCCGCTCTTTCGTCAGGCGGTTCCAGATGTGCGGGACCGAGTTCAGGGTTGGGAGAAATGGCTTCGAGATTCTCCTGCCGGGATCGGAATCCTCGTCTTGATCAGGGTCTCGCCTGAGGGCATCCGTTCATGACCGAACCAATCTAAATCTCCGCCACGCTCCGGGCGAAATGGGTATTATCGAGGATCCTCCTGGCGAAGACCAAATACTTGTCCACGATGGCCCGGACAGCCAGTTTGAGCGTATAGGACCGGATGGGCTTTTCGATCAGGTAGGTGATGTTCGAGGAGATGCACACGTTGACGATGTCGTCGCTGGCGTTGCCCGTGATGATGATCGCATCCTCGGCCGCCCAAGCGTATTGATCGGAAACCGCATCGAGAAAATCAAAGGCCGACTCTTTGCCCAGATAGACGTCGAGGATGAAGATGGCGATGCCGCCCTTCTTTCTCCTGCAATAGGCCAGCGCCTGCTGGTAGTCGGTGAAGGGATGTATTTCCCCCCAGATGTAGAAGCTCTCCAAGAGCTCGGTGAGCAAGGAACAGATCTGCGGATCATCGTCAAGAACGATTACATCGAGATTGTTCGACATAGGCCGTCTCCTTCCGGATGGATGAACCTCTGATGGACACGTTCGACATTTTCGACTACTATAGTCAAGAACGATCCCGATTTCAATAAAAAATCGCCGATCTTGCGTTCCCCCGGGATCGTCTCCGGGGTGCCCGCCGTGATTAAAGACCCGGGGGCGGGATGCCGATAGAAGAGATAAGGGGCCGGGTCGCCCCGAAGCCTCGGGGTTGGCCCGTGACCTTGAAAGCCGTCGGACAAAGGGAGTCCGGAGAGAGGACCGCCGGGAGCAGTCGGCCATGGAGAATGGGAAACGGAAACTTGTTCTGAACTGGTGCCCCGCCCACGAGGACCTAAAGCGGTCCATCGAGGACTGCAACCGGGCGACGGACGGATATGAACTCAAGAATGACCGAGGATGGACCTACCTGACCTTTTTCCCCCGGGGGACTACCCCCCGGGAGGTCCTCTTCGACATCGACGCGCTGAGGAAATTGGCCCGCGACAACCACTACTATCTCCCGCGCGAGGTCATCGCTCAGCACAACAAAGTGGTCCTGACGGCCTACTCCCAAAGCGATCCTCCCATCTCTCCGCTGGTGGGGATCTTCGCCCGCGTGGCCATGTTCACTACCCTCTTCGAGGATGCCCGCCGTTACCCCTCCCATGGGATCTACGGAAAATTCGGGGGGGTCTATGAGCGTCAGGAAAAAGGACGGATCCTGGCCCTCTATTCCCGAAACGAGGACGCCCTCCTGGCGGTCTATGAATCGCTGGAGAAACTCCTGGCGGTCCCCGTGGAAGGATTCCGGTTCGGCCTGGGCTTTTCCAACGGCCTGAGCGCCATCCCGCGGATGCTCCAGGGATTCGACGACCCCGAATACCGCCACTCCGGGGCCAGCCACTACCGGATCACCGATCCAACGCGGTTCTCCGTGCTCCTGGATCAGGCCATGAAGGACTATCAGCAGTACCGGTTCGACGAGGCGGGACCGGGAAAACGCCACTGACCGCTCCAATATCGCCGGATCTTCCAAGTACCCGCCCCTTCTGCCGATAAAGGGTTCAGAGCGCCAGAGCACGCCCCGATCATTGCGGATCGGCTGTCCATGACCCTTCAGCATGAAGCACGAACGAATCTTGGCCGGCCCTCCGGTGTTCACGGCTGCTGGTTTCCCGCCGGCATATTCTTCTCGGCCATCTTGCCCCCGTCGCCGCCCCGGCGTATCGGGACGTAGAGCACCGACGGCCTCCCGCCCGCACCCTGCGGGTAGAGATCCATCAGCTCATAGACCTTGCGCGGCATGGTGGTGGAGACCGGCAGCCCGAGTTCCTGCGCCGCCTGGACCGTTATGGGAAAATCATGCGTCCAGCGTCCCTCGCTCAGGACCCTCGCCAGTTCGACGGCCTTCTTCTCCGGCATATGTTTGAGCAGGAGCTGGACGACGAAGACCGCCACCTGCACCCGTGCCTTCTGGGCCATGTCCGCAAGGATAAACATCTCGTCGCTGATCTGGGCGGGGTTTTTGAATTTCAGTAGGTTGACGATGGAGGCGGCGGGCATGCCGCCGATCTGCGGATCGACCGGACCCAGCACGGCATTCGCATCCATGATGATCTCGTCGGCGGCCAGGGCGATCAGCGTGCCCCCGCTCATGGCGTAGTGGGGGACAAAGACGGTGACTTTGCCCTTGTGCTCCACCAGGGCCTTGGCGATCTGCTCCGCCGCAAGCACCAGTCCTCCTGGGGTATGCAGGATCAAGTCGATGGGCTGATCCGGTGGGGTAAAGCGGATGGCCCTGAGCACCGCCTCCGAATCCTCGATGCTGATCGTGTTCGACACCGGCACCCCCAAGACGCTGACGCTCTCCTGGCGGTGAATCATCGCGATCACCCGGGACTTGCGTTCCTGTTCGAGCCCTTTGAGCAGTTCGTGACGGGCGCTCTGGATCCCCCGCGAAGTGAGCAGTTGCAGCAGCACAAAGGACGCCAACAGGAGTACCAGCACCACCCAGAACAGGGCACGGGCCGCATTGGCGATACGGGTCATCCTTCCGGGTCCCGCGTTATCCATGGCATTTCCTCCTTAAAGTCTCTCGGTGCGTTCAACAGGCCACGAGACCGGAATCGGCAGCGGCCTCGTCATCATCCTTTGAAAGGGGATCAGGCACCCTCACGAACTTCCCCTCCCCCTCCTGTCCGCCCTCATCCGATAGAACACCGCGATGGCAAGGACCGCCCCCAACAGGACCAGGGGGATCCCATAGCGGTGCGAGAACATATACACGTGCCGCCACTGCTCCCCGAGCCAATAGCCCAGGCCGACGAGGGACAGGGTCCACAGGAAACCACCGGTATAGGCGAAGGGCGCGAAGACCCGGTAGGGCATCAGGGAGGTCCCCGCCATCAGGGCGGTCAGATGCCTCACCCCGGGAACAAAGTAGCCGAAGAAAAGCGCAAATTTCCCGTACCGGTTATAGAATGACGCCGTCTTCTCGATCCGTCCTCGGTCCATCCCCGTCTTCAGGGCATAACGGTCGAGAAAGGGGTGGCCCAGGATCCTCCCAAGGAGATACCCCAAGGTGATTCCACAGGATGTCCCTGCAAAGGCCGCCGCCACGACGCCATAGGGATCCATCGTCCCCCGAAAGACCATGAAACCGGCATAGGCCATCAACGTCTCGTCCGGTATGGGCAGGCCCACGATCCCGAGGCCCAGAGCGATGAAGATCGCCCCATAGGAATACTGTGAGATCCAGAAATAAGGGATGAGATGCATGCCGCCGCTTTCGCTCCTGTCACTGCCTTTAGGGTATTATAAATCAAGATCCGCGATCCTGCGAGACGATATTCTAGACCGGGCCTCAATATCTTTGATTGATAAATGTCCCTGTTTCTGATAGATTTGTTCAATTTAAGCTGGGAAGATGTCCCGGCACGAACGGAGACGGGATGCTCGTAGCCATCAACAGCCAGAATCCCCAGATGAGGCTCATCCACAAGGCCGTGGAGATCCTCAAGAGCGGAGGGATCATCATCTACCCGACCGACACGGTCTACGGGATGGGCTGCGACCTGTTCAACAAACGGGGAATCGAGAGGGTCTACGAGATCCAGCGCCGCGACCGGAGGCAGCCCCTCAGCTTCATCTGCTCCGATCTCAAGGACATCAGCCAGTACGCCCGCGTTTCCGACAACGCTTACAAGATCATGAGGCGCCTGCTGCCCGGGCCATACACCTTTATCCTCGAAGCCTCCCGGGCCGTCCCCAAGATCATCCTTCCCAAGCGGCAGACGACTGGGATCCGCGTCCCCGACAACCGGATCTGCCAGGCCCTGGTCGCCGAGATGGGCGCCCCCATCATCTCGACCAGCGTCAAGGACGAGGACGGCGAGCTTTTGAGCGATCCCAGGATCATCCAGGAGCGCTTCGGCAAGAGGGTGGATATGATCATCGACGGGGGAATCATCGCCGCGACCCCCTCAAGCGTGATCAGTCTCCTGGACGAGGGGGTCGCGGTCATCCGAGAAGGAAAAGGCGATGTATCCGCCTTTGTATAGAAGTGCGGCGGTCCGGGGAGAGGAACCGCGACGCCGCCGTTGAGGGAAGGCCGGACGGCCAGAAGCCGTCCAGATGGGGTGCCGAACGCCCTTCCCTCCGGCAGTGCGCCGTCCGCCGACGCCACCGCGAAAGAACGAACGCTCATTGTAAAGGATCTTTATGAAAAAACAGATGCTGATCAACGCGGTCCATCCCGAACAGAAGCGGATGGCGATCGTGGAGGACGGCAAACTGGTGGAATTCAACATCCAGATGGCCGTCAAGGAACCGATCACGGGCAACGTCTACAAGGGGATCGTGATGAAGGTGGAGCGGGGTCTGCAGGCCGCCTTCGTCAACTACGGTGGAAGGAAGGACGGCTTCCTGCCCCTGCGCGACGTGAGCTCCAACTACCTCAAGGAATCCAATGGCCGCGAGGGCGGCCGGTCCACCCTGAGACCAGGACAGGAGATCCTCGTCCAGATCCTCCGCGAGGTCAGCGAGCGCAAGGGCGCGCTCCTGACCTCCTACATCTCCCTGCCGGGGCGCTATCTGGTCCTCCTGCCGAACAAGGAGAGCAGCGGCATCTCCCGGAAGATCGAGGACGAGGGAGACCGCAAGCGTCTCAAGGAACTCGTCGAACAGATCACGACGGAAGACGGGATCGGGTTCATCGTCCGGACAGCCGGCATGAACCGGACCAAGCAGGAGCTATCCCGCGACTACCAGCACCTCTCCCGCCTCTGGAAGGAGATCCAGAAACAAGCCGAAAAGACCCAGGCGCCCGCCTTGATCTACCAGGAGAGCGACTTCGGCGTCCGTTCGCTCCGGGACTACTTCACGACGGACATCGAGGAGATCCTCGTCGACGATATGGAGACCTGCCGGCAGATGCGGGCCTACTGCAAGGCCGTCTCCCCCCGAAACGTCAAGATGATCAAGATCGACAAGGATAAGACGCCCATCTTCGACAAGTATCAGCTCGAGGACCAGATTCGTGTCATCTATCAGGATCGGGTCGACCTGAAGTCAGGCGGCTATCTGATCATCAACCCCACCGAAGCGATGATCACCATTGACGTGAACTCCGGTCGGGGCTCGAACAAACGCAACGTCGAGGAAACGGCCTTCAAGACGAACATGGAGGCCGCCGAGGAGATTGCCCGTCAGCTCAGGCTCCGCGACCTTGGCGGGCTGATCGTCATCGACTTCATCGACATGATGGAGTCGAAGCACAACGCAGAGGTGGAAAAGGCCTTCAAAAAGGCGATCTCCCTGGACCGGGCGCGGATACAGCTCTCCCACATCTCCAAATTCGGGATCATGGAGCTCTCCCGTCAGAAGAAGCAGTCGACGATCCAGGAGATCAGCTACATGCCATGCCCCTTCTGCCGTGGCCGCGGGGTCCGGCCGTCCCTGGAATACACAGCCCTGAACGCCTACCGAAAGATCGAAACCCAGGCCGTCAAGGGACTTTCCTCCCAGATCAAACTGAGCCTCCCCTACGAGATCGCCGACTACCTGCTGAATCAGAAACGGAACGAGATCGCCCATCTCGAAAGCGAATACGACATGTCGATCTTCATCTCCGGAAGACCCGACATGGCATGGGACGAGTGGCGGATCGAGACGACGAAACGAGAGGCGCCTCCCGAGCCGGCCAGGCAATCCCGGGAGGCCGAGCCGCTTCCGGAGGCCGAAGAGGCCGAGCCGGCGGAAGGAGAGGGCGAGGAGGCCAAAATCCCGGCAACCGAGATGGTAACGGAAACGGCGGAGGTTCCGAAGGCCGCCGAGGAGAGGAAAGAGGGGACGGTCCCGGCCGAAGGCCGCGAACCGGCCAAGAAGCGATCCCACCGCCGGCCCCGTCATAGGAGGAAGAAGTCCGGGGAAAGGCCCGCCGAGGGAGGCATGGCGCAGCAAGCCGGCCAACCTGCCGCGGCTGCGGGTCCCGCTTCGGCGTTTGCAGGTCCGACGGCCCAGGAAACGAGGCCGGCCCCTGAGCCCTCCCAGCCCCCCCATGAACCGGTCCGGATCAAGCCCCCGGCCGCGGCGGCCGATCCCGTGCGGAAGGAAACGCCAGCCCGCCCCGCGGCACCGCCGAAAGCCGCCGAGAAGGCCAACGGAACCCCGGAAGACCCGCTCCACCGTCTCAAGAAGGTCTTCGAGGCCCTTGGCGACTGAACCAGGAAGGCCCCGGGGGCGACCCCGGGGCCTTCTTTAACGGAACCCCCTTGGTCCGGAGCTACTTGCGTCCGCCCAACTCCGTAGACCGGCGCGTCGCCGCCTCGACCGCCGACATGAGGACTGCCCGTAGCTTCCCGTCCTCCAAAGCCTTGAGCCCCGCCAGCGTCGTCCCCCCGGGAGAGGTCACCATGTCCCGAAGTTCCGCAGGGTGATGCTCCCCCTGGAGGCACATCCTGGCTGCTCCAAGGAGACTCTGCGCGGCAAGCCTCAGGGCCACGTCCCGGGCAAGGCCCATCCGGACGCCGGCATCGGTCAGGGCCTCGATGATCACAAAGGCGTATCCGGGGCCGCTGCCGCTGAGACCCGTCACGGCGTCCATGAGGGCCTCCTTCACCTCGACGGTGATCCCGACGGCATCGAAGATCTTTCTAGCCATTTTGAGATCCGCCTCCGTCGCAAAGGCGCCAGGTGCCAGGGCCGCCGCCCCTTCGCCGATGAGGGCCGGCATGTTCGGCATCACCCGGACGACGCGCGCCCCTTTTCCGAGCCGCTCCTCAAGGAAAGTCGTGGCGATTCCCGCCGCGATCGATATGACGAGGGCCGCCGGTCCGATCGCATCGGTCAGTCCGGCCAGGACCTCCGCCATGTTCTGGGGCTTGACGGACAGGAGGACCAGATCGGCCCCACGGGCCGCCTCGCGGTTGTCCCTCGTCACGCGGATGCCATAGGCCTTCGCGAGCTCATCAAGCCGCGTCCCGTCCGTATCGGCCACTGTCAGGGCCGACGACGGCAGCAGTCCGCCGGAGATCATCCCCCCGATGAGGGCCCCCCCCATCTTCCCGCCGCCGATCACACCGATCCGTTTTCCCTCCAGCATCGCCATCCTCCTTCACTCCCCTCTCATCGCCCTGACCGCTCACGGGGCCGATGACTTTTCTTTACCCCAAAGAGCCCTTCGGATTCAATGCAAATCCACCCCCTCCCCCATGCCGGGGCAGACCAAAGGGTTGGCAAGAAACCGATCATGCCGCGGTTTTCATTCAATCTTTCATTGCACAACCAGTCCCGATTGTGATAGGCATGATTACCATCCAAAGGGGGGACGGCATGATCCATCTTCAGGAAATCGACGGGAGGAGAATCGCCTGTTGGGTCAACAACGGAAGTTTCCTTCCAGAACGCAGGACGCTGGTCTTCATCCACAGCTCAGGCTTCGATCACACCAACTGGATCCACCAGTACACCCCGCTGAAGAACTTCTTCAACATCGCGGCCCTCGACCTGCCCGGCCACGGCCGTTCCGAAGGACCGGGGGAGCAGGCGTTGTCGGCCTACGTGTCCTGGGTCAAGAAAACCCTCGACGGGCTTGGGATCGAAAGGCCCGTGATGATCGGCCACTCCCTGGGAGCGGCCATCTGCCTGAGTTTTGCCCTCCTCTACGGGGACAGGTGCACCGCCCTCGTCCCGGTGGGCGGCGGCACGAAGATGCCTGTCAATCCGTTGATCCTCGAAGGACTCCGGCAGGACCCCGCCGCGATCATCGGTCTGGCCGCCAAATTCTCCGTTGCCAAGGCCAACCGGGAGAGGCTCTCGGCCCTCCTGATGGAAAGCCTCGCCCGGGTGGATCCCCTGGTCCTCTACGGGGATTTTCTGGCCTGTAATGGCCTGGATGTGGAGGCGACCGCTGCCGAGATCCGGGTTCCCACCCTTGTCGTCTGCGGAACCGACGACAAGATGACGCCACCGGCCCTTTCAGAGGGACTCCGGGACCGCATCGGCGGGTCAAGGCTCGCCCTGATCGAAGGAGCGGGACATTTCGTCATGCTCGAAGAGCCAGAGCCTTTCAACGTCGTACTGACGGATTTCCTGGATTCACTGCCCCGGTAAGGGCTTCGAGCCGAACGCCCCGCGAAACACGCCCGAACAGGCCTCGGACGGTCCCAGGGGATGAAACAAGGAGAGGATTGAAATCATATGTTTGTACTGGCCAACTTCATCGTCGCCGTCGCCAAGATCATCGACGCCCTGCTGACCCTCTACATGTGGATCATCGTCATCCGGGCAGTCCTGTCCTGGGTGAACCCGGATCCTTACAACCCCATCGTCCGGTTCCTCTACCAGATCACCGAACCGGTCCTGGGGCTCGTCCGGCGCTGGATCCCCCTCAGGGGGATGGGGATCGACTTTTCACCGATCATCGTCCTTTTGGCCATCGTATTTCTCCAGAGTTTCCTGGTTCCGAGCCTGATCGAACTTTCTCACACCTTCCGGTGACCGGGATGGACCAGGCCAATCCGATAACCGTCCGCAAGACCGGCGACGGGATCGTATTCCCCGTTCGGGTCGTTCCGCGTGCATCGCACCCGGGTTTCGCGGGCGTACAGGACGGCGCCCTGAAGCTCCGGATCGCCGCCCCCCCCCTGGAGGGAAGGGCCAACGAAGAGTGCATCCGCCTGATCGCCGGACTTCTGGGCGTCAGAAAGGCCCAGGTGACGATCATCGCCGGCCATACGGCCCGGACCAAAACCGTCGCCGTAGCAGGAATCGGGCCCGGGTCGATTACCGTGTTGGGTGCGGCAAAGTGAATCCCCCTGCCGGCCCCCCGGCCTGCAGGTGACAGCGAGGCATGCACGAGAGGGCGCCCCTTCGAAAAAGCTGGCGCGGCGGCCTTCCATCTAGAGTCGGATAAAGGAGGATCGGCGATTGTCGAGAGCCTTGCATCACGGAAATATCGGTTCCCTGAAGCGTAGCCGGAGCCTGCGGGCCGCCTCATCGAAGGGGTGCTGACGTGGTGGAGGACGTCCAGCCTTCCGAAAATGCGCAGGTCGTCCGGGCAGCCGGAGTCGTGGGGGTCGCGACCCTGCTCTCCCGCGTCTTCGGCTTCATCCGGGACATGGTTGTCGCGGGCCTGTTCGGTGCAGGGATCGCCACCGACGCTTTCTTCGTCGCCTTCAGGATCCCCAATCTCCTGCGCCGCCTTCTGGCCGAGGGATCCCTGACGGTTTCCTTCGTCCCCGTCTTCACCGAATACCTCCGGCACAAGACCCGCGAGGAAGCCCTGGAGTTGGCAAACATCACCTTCACGGCCCTTTCGATCCTCCTGGTCGTGGTTTCGCTACTGGGCATACTCTTCTCCCCCATCATCGTCACGCTCATGGCCCCGGGGTTCGTGCGGGTCCAGGCCCAGTACGACCTGGCTGTTTTCCTAACCCGCCTGATGTTCCCCTACATCCTGCTCATCTCGCTGGTCGCCCTCTGCATGGGAATCCTCAACTCGCTGAGGCACTTCGCGGCGCC
>CAYOGU010000088.1:0-12048 GCA_964403345.1 uncultured Syntrophus sp.
CAAGAATATCCGGCCTTAGCGAGGCCAGGGCGTCGGCAAAACCGATCACCCCCAAACCGACGGACTTGGCGATGCCGACCGGTGTATCACTGGACAGGAGCATCTCCACCTTTTCGGTGATGGGAAAACCGTCCGACTCAAGCTGTCGGTAAGTGAGGCCGAACTCCGGAGAGAGATGCATGCCCGTGACGATGATTTGCAACTCCAGATCGGGATCGTCCTGGATTTCCCGCATCAGCCAATAGAGGAGGCCGTATTCGGCCCGTGAACCCGTCACGACACAAATCTTGCGTTTAGGCATTTTCTCCCCCCAGAAAGGCACTGCTGGGAATATTGATCAGACTTTTCGACAACCTTTCCGCTACGGAGAGTTCCATGGCGGGACAGCCCCGATACATGGGCAAGCGATGCATCAAGGTCCAGGCGGGACGGGTCATGATTCCAACTTCATTGGTTTTTTCCAGAAGCTCGTCGCGCTGATCCGCGCAAGCCTCGTCAAGGAGCAGGATGTTCAGCCAGTAATTGCTTCGGGCAAAGATGGGTTCCGTGAAAAAAGCGACCCCATCAATACCTTGAAAGGCCTGACGATAGGTTTCGGCAAGATTTCTTTTACTCGCCAGGAAACTCGGAAGCCGCTCCATCTGCGCACAGCCTACGGCGGCGTTCAGATTGGGCATACGGTAGTTATAACCGATGTCATCATGCTCATACGCCCAACGATGAGGCTTCTTGGCCGTTGTCGTCAGATGTTTGGCCAACCGGCCCAAAGCCTCGTCATTCGTGATAATAGCTCCACCACCGCCCGTTGTCAGCGTCTTATTGCCGTTGAAACTCAGAATGGAGACTCTTCCGTCATTTCCCGTATGCCGGCCCTTATAATAGGACCCCAATGATTCGGCGGCATCTTCGATCATTGTCACACCATACTCCCGGCAGACCTCGCCCAGAGGATCGAGATCAACGGGATGGCCGAAGGTGTGCATGGGAATCACCGCCTTGATGCGTCGTCCCGTGTGCCTGTTCACGCACGGCTTTGCAACTTTGGAGGTGATGTCTTTCAGATAGTCCCTGAGTTTATGGGGATCGAGGCCCAGTGTCCGTTCATCGCTATCGACAAAATGCGGGACCGCTCCGCAATAGGCGACGGCATTGGCGGTGGCGACAAAGGTCAGGGCCGGAATCAAGACCTCATCGTTCCGCTGGACGCCGACCAGTATCAGGGCCATATGAAGAGCCGCCGTGCCATTGACGACGGCAACGACCTTCCGGGCGCCCGTGAAGTCGGCGAGCATGCCTTCGAACCGATCGACATAGGGTCCGACATAGGAAACATAGGTCGAATCGAGGCAATCCTTCAGGTAGGCCCATTCGTTTCCGACCAAAGACGGCTCATGGAGTGCAACCGGCATTTTATCGGCAGGGATGACGGCTTTTATCGCCGCCATGACACGTTCGATATCCAAAACCGCCTTCATATATTGTACTCGCCTGGTTTGTACTGCCTTTGATGGTCAGGGTTCCTGAACCATGCCACCGTTTTCTGCAACCCCGCTCTGAGCCCCTCCCGTCCGCCATACACAGGCGTCCATCCCGTCAAACGTCTGGCCTTGCCGTTATCCGCCCAAAGCCTCTCCACCTCGCTTTTTTCGGGACGGATACGCTGCGTATCACAATCGAGCTCCACCTCGACTTGCATGATCTCAGCGATCATCTTGACCGTCTCCCCGATAGAGATCTCGAAATTGCTCCCGATATTGATAACCTCTCCGATGGATGCCTCCGCTTCGCCGACGGCGATGAATCCGTTCACCGTATCTTGGATGTAGCTGAAATCCCGGGTGGGATGAAGAGCGCCGAGTTTGAGCCTTCTGCAACCGGCCGTAATCTGGGAGATCACCGTGGGAATGACGGCCCGTGCCGACTGTCTCGGCCCATAAGTGTTGAACGGCCGCACAATGCTCACCGGAGTGTTGAAGGCATGGTAGAAGGACATGGCCACCTGATCGGCACCGATCTTACTTGCCGAATAGGGGGATTGGCCCTGTAGGGGATGTTCTTCCGTAATGGGAACAAAACGCGCCGTCCCATAGACTTCGCTCGTTGAGGTATGAACGACCTTGGCGATGCCGAGTTCCCGGGCGGCATGGACAATGTTCAACGTCCCCTTGATGTTGGTGTCGATATAGCTGTCCGGAGAATGGTAAGAATAGGGAATCGAAATCAGTGCCGCCAGATGATACACCATGTCGCAACCCTTCATGGCCTGTCTTACGCCATGCGGATCTCGTACATCGCCGGCGAAGATCTCCGTCTGGCTCCGAACGTCTGCCCCGACATGGTCCAACCATCCCCAGGTATTGAAAGAATTGTAGAGGACAAAGGCACGGACGTGATACCCGCGGCGGACTAGCTCTTCCACTAAGTGGGAACCGATGAAACCGTCGGCCCCGGTGACCAATATCTTCTTGTTTTTCATCCCCATATTACCCGAGCATCCATGATACTCTTAAAAACCTCTCGGCTCCTCGATGTTTTGAGCGGCGATCATGACCCCCAGTATACTCCCCTCCCGGTCACAGAGATCCCGGAAGGACCCCTCCTCAGCGATCCGGCCCTGCTTCAGGACATAAACCCGATCCGCCTTGGCAATCGTCGATAGGCGGTGGGCGATGACAAGAATAGTCGTCTCCCGGGCGACCTGCTCCATGGACTGCTGAATGAGCCGTTCCGATTCCGAATCCAGGGAACTGGTCGCCTCGTCGAGAATCAGCAGCTCCGGTTTGCGCAACAGCGCCCGGGCCAGGGCAATGCGCTGACGCTGGCCGCCGGAAAGGCGCATGCCGCGGTCTCCGACGATCGTATCGATACCCTGGGGTAGTTCCCTGACAAAATCTTCGGCATTGGCAAGGCGCAAGGCTTCCCAGATGTCGTCTTCTTTCGCCGCGGCGAAGGACCACAGGAGATTCTCACGAATCGAGGCGTGAAACAGCAGCGGTTCCTGGGGCACATAACCAACACGCTCTCGAAAGCTGTTCTGCTTCCATTCCCCAAAGGGAACATCGTCAATCAACACCCGTCCCCGATCGGGGATCTGCAGCCCCAAGATAAGATCCGTGATGGTTGATTTACCCGACCCCGACTCCCCAACCAAAGCTGTAACCAGCCCCTTGGCGATGAACATATTAACCTGTGCTAAGGTATGATCTCGCCCCGGATAGGAGAAGTACACCTCGCGTAGTTCAATGCCGGAGACCAATCGAGTAAAGAGGCGCTCCCCCTCTTTCTCTTCAAGCAGCACCGCCTTCTCCCGGAGAGACATTAATTGCTCATAGCTGGGAAGAAATGTCCTGATGCTGATGTTGCCCTGAAGCAGGGCCGCAAGGATGGGCAATGAGGCAAGCAGGCTCCACATAACCGCCGCCAGTTCCGATACCCGTGCCTCACGATGGAGGGCATACCCCATGGCCAGGACCACGGCCAGCATGGACAACGGCCGGAAGAAGCTCCCCACCGCCGTTCCCAGGGTCTGTGACCGTAAGGTAACGTGCACATGACGATCGAAGGCGTCCAGGTAGCGTTCCCTGGCCTGGCTCTGACGCCCGAAGCCGAGGATCAGCCGCGCCGCCCCCATCACCTCCGTCAGGACACCCATCAAGGCATTCGCCGTTTCCGTATTGCGCTTGCCCAGCCGATAACTTAGCCGTTGCAGCAGCAGGAACGGCGCCCCCAGTAAAACAGCTAACCCCACGGTGGTCAGGGTCATGGGGGCGTTCAGCCAGAGCGGTACGGCGAGATAGATGCCGAGCTGGAACACCTGGGCCAGGAGCGTCGCCAGATGACCGAGGGTGTCTCCGATGGCGACGAGTTCTTTGTTCATCGTATTAAGGAGCTTCCCCTGGTCCGAACTGCTGAAAAATTCCCACCGGGCCTTGAAAAACACCTGGAGGGCACTGCCGAATAGCCCGCGCAGCACGGCGTATTTGATCAGCAGGATGGCATAGCGAATGGCAACCTCCAGGATGCCCTTGAGGAGATTGAACCCCACAAAGAAACAACCGAAGACCCAAAAGCCGGGAGGGATATGCACAGCGGAGAAGACCGACAAGAGAGCCTTCGTCACCCGACTCGGTTTTGCCAGTCCCGGATCGAGAAGATAATCGGCCATAGGGACAACCGCCAGCACCGTAAGAGCCGCCACCGCCCCCTCGACGAGGAGGAGAATGAAGAGCAATATAAAATGCCGGGGATATTCCGACAGGAACTCCCGGAAAATCGAAACGACGCTGGAAGGTTTCTTTAAGGGATGGGTCATGTCCGATGTTACTTCATTCAGACCGAGAGCATCAAGAGAGGAAGGCCTCTCCTTGAGAGCGAAGCCATACGGAACCCGCTCGGGACTCCGGATGGATCCAACCGTGCAGATCTTCGAAGTCACAATATGATCGGAGGATATCCCAAAATCGACGGTTACGAAGACGGTCTGCATCCGTTTCGACCAAAGATCCCTCCAGGCGTTGCCATGTCTCCTGGAATGACGCTCGCAGCTCTTCCGGCGTCAGGTCGATCATTTTGATCCCGGCGCGATCATATTGCTCCGTTTCGAGATAACTATGACAGATATGTTCCCTCCAGGTCAACGGAAGACCCGTTCGCTTCCAGATTAGGGTTTTGGGGATATGTGTGGCCTGACTCCACGAAAACATATATTTAAGCGGCAAGAAATTCACGAGCAAAAGCGGCCGGCGATAAACATCGCTCACCATATCTGGACCGCAACCGGTACTGATACACAGCCGGCAATGGGCAAATAGCCAGATATCCAGAAAATCGCTCCGATCCGGATGAAAGGCATAATCGACGACCCGGGGATGCCGGATGGGGATCGGTTTTGCCGCGATCTTTCCCATCCGCAGAACCCATACATCTTGCTCGGCCAGCCACTCGACGGCGGGAACATAGGCGTCAATGTCCGAATCCCGGTAACTGTGATAGTTCCAATCCCGTCGATCATTCAGTGTGTCCGCCTTCAAGAAGGCGCTGTCACGAACCAGGAGACAGACAAAAGGCTCGCCGTCCCGCCATCCCTGTTGGCGCAACCAGGCCTTGCCGCGTTCATCCTCTTCCGGAAGAAAAGGAAGCGTATTGCTGCCTTTCTCCAAAAGACCATGAATGTCACGGGACCCCGTGGTACTGGAAGGACGATCATGAACGGCGCCGCCCGGGATGATCCGATTCCAGCGGTAGAGAGGATGGACCCAGGCATGGACGGGGAAATTTCGCCTGACCATCGTTTCCCAGAAAGTATTGCAAGTGGTTGTGGGTAGCCAATAAAGATCGATCGTATGGACCGACCGTTGTCTCCGGGCGGACCATTGATGGCCGACGTCGGCGACAAAGTGGCCGATTCTCGAATAAGAGAACGTCCCTAAGCGAATAGTACGCCACGGGCGGAGGCAGCGGATGATGAGAACACCAGGAATCGCCCAGACGGCATGGAGCAACAGTGACAAGGTCGTCCCCATGAGTAAAAGCAATGTCCTGAATTTTCGTCCTGCCGCAGACCATCCGTCAGATCGGATTTCATCCCAGTGCCGCCTAAGAGATTTCATGTGTCAGGGGGGCTTACGAATCATCCCCAGATACTGCTGACCCCGCCCCCACCATTGCGGGAATCGATTCAATGTCCGGGTGGCGGGAGCACCGTCCTGGAGCCATTGCGAGGCCTCACGTATCGCCATTGCCGTCTCGGGAGCCACCGATTCAATCAGCGCAGCAATGTCCCGCAGGAGGTCAAACATTTCTTGCCATTTGGCTGTATCTCCGCTCTGAATTTTGCACATAACATCCCAGCTGTCAGCGCACCGCGACTCAAGCTCCCGGCCGAAGCTCTCGGCATGTTCTTTAAAAACAAACCGATAATCCATCAGATTGAGGTTGTTGCGATAATACGCCGCCAACGCGATCTCATTAAACCCCCGATTCTCGCCGATGATTTCTTTATACCATCGCCAATCAGCTATAAATCGGGGGCATGACGCATAGACATCATAATCGTGATGAAGGGCGGCAATGACGTTCGGTATGCTCATCAATGCCCTATCCTGCAAGGGTTGCAGAATACTGTCCACAATCCAATCATCTATGGAGCGACTCATGCCTTTGAGATGGAGCAGATGGGACGACAACAACGGCCGTAGCATTCTCAGGCCCTGTTCCAACGAGTCATATCCGGCAGGAAGCGCCGCATCTAACACCAAACGCCTGATCGTTTCAGAGAGATAGGAAACGGCATTGCTCGTCGTACAGACGAAGAGCCCCGAAGGTTTCGTGAACTGCGATAAATGATCGAGGATCGACAGCGGTTGCGCTTGGTGGGGGATGCATCCCTCCGCCCAAACGATATCAAACCGTTCCGCCGTCGCATAGTCGAGAAACATGGAATGGACGACGCGGCACCCCTCACACTGATGACGGGCAAGCATCTCTCGGGTTTGTTGGACCCCTATGGGATTTCCCTCCACCAACGTATACGTTGCGGGTTTAAGAGATGCCGTATATAAGGCATTGTGACCGGAACCGGGGCCGAATTCAATCACGGACGCCCCCTTTACAATAAGCGGTAAGATTCCCAGGCTTCTGAACAAAGATTCCCGCCTCTGAAAATGCCTTCTTAAATCCGAAAGATCCTGCGCAACAGGGGAAATCCGGTTTTCGGCATAGAAGCTGACAAAGGCGTGATTTTCTCTTTTCGTTTTCTCAGGATTCCGCATGGCGAAGCTCGATAGTTCCGTCAAACATCATGAAGATCGTCCTGGGGAACGACAAACCGGATGCGGGGATACTTTCCCTGTAATCGGATGGCAATACTCTTTGCCATCTCGGGAGGAAACGCCATGTAGACGGAACCGCCTTCGACAACCTCGGCAGGGGATAATACGGCGCGCCCCATATGTTTCTTCCCATGACGAGCGGAATCCTCATCGACAAAAGACCCGATCTTGTTCCCCAACATCGCCGTAAGCCATGTTCCGGCCAACGCCGTCCCAAACATATCCACTGTACATTCTCGGGAGAGATCTTTCGCCTGTTTAACTACTCCCTCAAGCCAAGACAGGGATGATTCGACTCTGCTTTTGTTGTTTTCAACAAGGCCAGGTCTCAGCGCACGGCTTTCACGGACAACTCCGGAAACCGCTACGATTCCGATTTCCTTTGCAATCCACCCCTCTGCTTTCGCTATGATTTCAAAGCCTGCCCGTTCGATCAATAAAGCCAAGGTATCCATCCGGAAGTGAGAACAATGGTCAACAACCATAAGATCAAAGGGATTCTGCGAGAAGTCCGAAGTCTGGATCCATAAAATTCCCCTTGGTTTTAAATGGGATTTCAGTGTTTTCAAGACAGAAACCGGGTCGGTAAGGTGCTCAATCACGTACAACATGGAAATGATGTCATACCGCCCGTCGAGATGATCCAATGATCCGGAAAAGAAACCTTTTACCCCGGGAATATCCTTGATCGTATGGAGGTTCGTGTCATTCTGCTCCTGTCCGAAGAGCTGCCAGGCAGGATAACGACGGCCGAAGGTCTTCAAAAAAGACCCGTCCCCGCAACCGAAATCCAGCAGCTTTCCCGTGTTGCCGATCTTGACCGTTTGTTCCAATTTCTCCAGCAGACGGGCGGTCCGGGGCGAAGGTGAAAAACCCGTAAAGATGACCTGCTCACATCCGTCGCTCAGGGGATACATTTCATATCGACGGTAAATTTCCGCCATATCCGAGAGCCAACGCTCGGAAGTCCGCTTCTGCACATGACCACAGACACCACAGACGGCCATCTCACCCAACCTAGGCCAAGGCTTGCAGTCAGAGGTTACGCCACAGAATTCCACGGGGACAGGTGTTCCGGAAAGGGATTCCTCTCCACATACCAGACAACGATTATCTCCCAATGCCGATCTCTATCCTCTGCAGGTGCGATTGATAAAATATTGTTCTACGGTATGCCGGGCATTGATCGGCCCGACGCCGAATTTCGACGACAGGCCATCCATATTCAAGGCGGTCCGGGCGGGAAACGACCCCTGATCGATGCCAATGTCCGAAACGCTGATCGGCTGGACTTGCAGCGGATTGACGCCCATGATGTCGGCCCCCGCATAGGCGGCCTCCGCATAAGATATATCCCGATCCGCCGACAGATGATAAATCCCTGGTGACCATTTTTCGAGCATCCTGCCGATGACCGATACGGCGAGCATTGATGAAACCGGTGCCATAAACATATCGGAAAATGGTTTGACAACTGATCCGTTTTTCCACTCATGGGCCCATCTCTCAAAGAGAGGCTCCGAGTCTCCGATAACCTTTGTAAGCCGAAGAACTGCAAGCCGGCCGGCACAGGATGCCCTGAGCCGGGCTTCTACCTCGGCCTTTTGCCTGCCGTACTCTGTCACGGGCGATACGGGATCCTGTGGGAGAGGGAAGCGAGAAGACCCATCAAAAACCTGATTCGTTGAGAGGTACAGGAGATGTACCCCTCTGGCGGCCAACACTGCAGCCAAGTTGCAAACCGCCTCCACATTTATCCGAGCCGTTCCTGCCGGGTCCTGCCGGCAGTCCTCCAGTCTCGTTATGCCCGCACAAAAAACGGCAGCACCGATGGACGACGGGAAAGCAGCAATGTCGATAGGCCTTGTCAAATCAAGATATAAGCGTTCTCTTCCTACCGAATCCCCCCGCCTGGTAGTGGAAAAAACAGATTTATTCTCTTGTTTGAAATGAGCGACAAGCGCCGCGCCGATAACGCCGTCGCCGCCAATAACCAGAATGCTATCTCCTGCCATGGATGATCGTCAAACACCTCTAAAAAAGGGCATCATAGCTCAGGCGTTTTTACCACACAAAGTGCCAACAGATAGTGGGCCATGGGGTAGAAACCCGTATGCACGACCTCATCATTCATCGAAAAGAGGAAAACATGCCGAAAATACTTGAGCATTAGTTCCTTGAACCGTCCGTGATCCATGCAATTTACATGGCCTTCTTTACTCTGGGGCGCTGCGTAGAACTGCGATTGCAAACTCGGCATGCCGATGATCACGATCCCGTCCGGCATCAGGGATCGACATATATTGGACAAGAAGCGATCCTCGGACTCTCGGGGAATATGTTCGATCACATCCAGGGAATAAACGGCGTCAAAAAGATCGTTGACGGGACCTGAAAGCATATCGTGTTCTTGACATTCGAAGCACCACTTCTCACTCATCCGCTCACGAACATCCTTTATGAAAATGGGATCGAAATCAACCGCCAACAGGCTTTCAACCTCCTGTAGGACGATGCGGGTCCCAAACGCGTCTCCGCACCCCACTTCGAGGACTCTTTTTTTCCCGCTGAACATTTTCGCAACAAACTTATACCGCGCCAGGGAAAACAAAAGCCTCCGGGGATCATCCTCCCAAACCTGGTTCGACATCAGTCCCAAACTTGTCAATCCCCTTTTCTTTCGTAGCTCCAGTAACATCTGATATTGAGGCTCTCTGGTCTGTTCCATCGCTTATTCCCTCTCTAATCCATGGTCACCACAACCCGACCCGCTTCACCACTGCGGACAAGGTCGATCGCCTCATTAATCCGATCCAAGGTAAATTCGTGCGTAATCAGGTTATCCAACGCCATTTTCCCCGCCTTCACGAGGCGGATGTAGCGGGGTATGTCGATGTGAGGCACACAACTTCCCCCGTGGGACCCTTTGATGATTTTGTTGAAGTGAATGGGGAGAGTATAGATTGATACATTGTCACCTTTCTTGGGAACACCGACTAAAATCGTTCTCCCATCTGGATGGGTTAATTCATACGCCCGTTCGATAACGCGGGCGTTACCCGTTGTTTCAATGACGACATCTGGATCGCTGTTATGGAGGACGTTGCGGATTTCAGCGGATACATCGAGGCTATCCTTTGAATTGAAACAATGGGTGGCACCGAAACGCCTTGCCATATCCAGTTTGGCCCCAACAATATCAACGGCAATGATGGGATAGGCGGACACCATGGCGGCCGCCTGCACGATACTCAACCCCACACCACCGACGCCGAAGACCACGACGGACTGCCCAATTTTCACCTGCGCATCGTTGTTGACGACCCCCATCGCCGTCGTGACGGCACAGCCGAACAGCGGTGCGAGTTTCAGATCAAGGTCATCGGGAATGACCGTCAGGCGGTTTTCCGAAACAACGGCGTACTCATTGAATGTTGTCACCCAGCCGGAATTGACCCTCTGTCCTTTCCACGAATAAACCGGCGTATCCGATTGCAGGCCGTCACTGGGGCGCCAATGCATAACGACTTTATCGCCGGCCTTTACAGTTTTCACGCCCGGACCGGTTTCGAGTACAGTGGCGGACCCTTCATGTCCCAGGAGATGGGGCAGAAATTTATCCGGCCCTTTGATCGCCTCAATCTCATTGATCTGCGCTCCGCAGATACCACTGAAGTGCACCTTGACCAAAACCTGGCCGAAGAACAATGCCGGCGGAAGCTCTATGGTATCGACCACCAGCGGCTTATGGCTTTCCGCCAAAATCGCTGCTTTCATCTTCTTTATCTTCATACCACCCTCATTCGAAATAGATAAACTCGTAATCTCCCGTATAGCCGAAGTGGCGATACAACCATATCCACTCCGCCGTATCGAAAAGTGATTCCGCCGTGAGGGCCCAGCATTCGAGGTTGAACATCTCCTGTTCATTGCGGTAACTTTCCAGCATCACATACTTGCTTTTACCGACCCGTTCAATTTCCGCCAGGGCGGTTTTTAACTCAAAGATTCTCAGGTTGTGGAGGCAACCCAGGGAGATGACCAGATCAAACTCCCGATCCCCGAAGGGATAGGCATCTTGGGCGCGATACCGGAAGAGCGTTCCTTGAAAGTCTGGGTGCCTTTGGCTCAGGGCGTGCTGTGAAATATCAAACCCCATAAGGTGCAATCCGGGCATCAGCAACTGCATTTCATACAGCAAAAAGGCTTTCCCGCAGCCCACGTCAAGCACCTTGTCTCCCGGTTTCAGGTTATAGGTCCGGATGAGTTGTTCCGCTACGGGTTGCCAGCGGCCGGGCATATATCGATACCCACCGTAACCATACCGGCGATCACCGTCCCAATAGTCATATTCATACTCTTTGGCCTTAAGCATACAGTGGACCTTCTCGTTCATCATCCGCGCCAGATAATCCCGCCGAGTCGCTTGATGCAACGGCGTCACAAAGTTTCTCAGTTCTCCCATTTCTGTGCATCCTTTCCTGTGAATCTCATCACTTTCAATCTATCTATTCAAGGTCAGGGATTTACTTACCCTATCCAGCATGACATCCAACTTCTCCAGTTGGCTTCTCTTCTTCTCACGGACATCAGCCGAACGGGTAAACTTCCGCCGCTCCCTTCCCGTCGGCATAAATTCATTCAAGATAATGCAGGCCCATTTGATTTGATACAACGGTTCCAGCAGGGCATAACGATGTTGTAGGAAATGCGGATCGACGTCGGCGTCAATGATCGCTTGAATAAAAGGGACGACGAGAGATTCCTCCAGGATCCGGTCGGGCTGGTTGGCAAAATCACATAGCAGTTTTGCCGGATCGTCCCACCCGGCGTATTCGAAATCGATGAACCGTAACCTCCCGTTGCTTTCCTCAATAGCATTATGAAACCCGAAATCGGACGGGGAAAGCCAACGTTGCGAGGCAGTCAGGGGTTGGTCCAGCCGGCGCTCTTTTCCCCGCTCCCGGTCGATATGTGCAACGACCTCCTGCCAAAGCGGCCTTAAACGTTCAGCAATCCGTTTCTGAGCCGTCTCATCCTCATCATCGGTCACTTCGATGAGGGATAGGCGTTTCACCCGCATCGCCGTATTCGCCGCATGATCGCTTATGGAAAAGCAGGCCTCCGAAGCCGAAGGCAGTTGATCGGCCGCACCACCGGCCCGATGGCGATTAATCGATAAGACAAAATCTGTGGCTTGGCTGATATCGTCCGCCGT
>CAYOGU010000089.1:0-11970 GCA_964403345.1 uncultured Syntrophus sp.
GGATCATGATCTGCCGCTTTGTGTTGCCACCGGACATGGGGATGACGCTGGCACCGAGCTTCTCGGCCCCGTAGTGGGCCCCCAGCCCGCCGGTGAACAAGCCGTAACCGTAGGCGTTGTGGATGATGTCGTTCTTGGTGAGACCCGCGGCCACGAAGCAACGGGCCATCAGTTCCGACCAAGTCTCGATGTCCCTCTTGGTGTAGCCGACCACGGTCGAGCGTCCCGTCGTGCCGGATGAGGCGTGGAGGCGCACCACGCTGCTCATGGGGACGGCGAAGAGCCCGAAGGGGTAATTGTCCCGGAGGTCCTGCTTGGTGGTGAAGGGAAAACGCCGGATATCGTCGAGGGATTTGATGTCGTCGGGCTGGACGCCGGCCTGGTCGAAGCACCGCCGGTAGAAGCCGACGGTATGGTAGACCCGCTGGACGATCTGTTTGAGCCTCTTCAGCTGCAGGGCCTCCAACACCTCGCGCGGCAGTGTTTCGTACTCCTCGTTGTAAATCATGGACCTCTTCCCCCTCTCTCTTTTTCCGGAAAGCGGACCACAGGGCGGTGCAGTGGGAAAGCCCTGTGCCTATAAAAACCTTTATAACAAAACTCCTTCCAGGGGGCAAGGAGACCTTTTCCGGAGAAAAAATAGGGATACGCGCAACCCCGAAAGATTTCCGCAGCGCGACGGAAAGGTTTTTCGGACCCCCTCCCGTCGAAAAAAAGGTCCTGTCGGGGCGGCGCAGGGTATGAGCTGGGGGGATTAAGGTCAGGCGGTCGGTTGATGGTGACGGCCGTAACGGTGCCAGAGGCGGATCAGCCGGACGGTGATAATGGCCATGACGAGGCGGGGGACATAGACCCAGAATGGGCTGATCCCCAGCTGCAGGAAGAGAGGCGGGTCCTCGACCATCGAGTGGTTCATCCCGATGGACAGGTGGAGGATCTCCAACTCGTCGCGGCTCAAGTGGCCGCTCTTGGCTTCCTCCACGATGATCGCCCCACCATAGGAGAGGCCGAAGACCACGGCGGTCATCCAGAGGAACCCCACCTTCTGGTCGAGCCCCATGAGACGCAGGAAAGGACCAAGCGCCCGGACAAAGGGGTGGATCCAGTCGAAAGCCTTGAGGAGCTCCAGGAGGGTCAGGAGGATCATGATGATGACGAAGATCTTGAGTGTGAGCAGGGCTGTCGTCCAGGCCCAGTGGCGGATCATCTCCCAGAAGGCCGGCTGCAGGCTCAGGACGCCGCCCGCCGGAGCGGGCATGACTGTGGAGCTGCCCACCCAGGGCACCATCAGGAGGACCGTGACGACGGCCCCCCCGATCCGGACCAGGGTCGCCTTCAGCGGATGGATGCCGGAGTTGCCCTGGATGATCCCTTCCTGGATCAGGGCGTGGCACATCAGGATGTAGACGGCCATCAGAGTCATCTGGGGGGTGCTGAAGGGTAGGACCGCCATCGCGGCGATTCCACCGTAGACCGAACTGAGCATGCCGATGATGAGCGGCAGTGCGGCGGTGGGCGGGAGGCTCAGCATGCCCATCAGCGGCCGGAGAAGAAAGTCGAGGTGGCGCAGGAGGCCGCTCCAGTCGAGTACGGCGGTGAAGAGGGAGACTGGAACGACGATCTTCATCATCCAGACGAAGCCGCTCCAACCCTTCTTGCGGCCGTTGGCCATCCCTTCCTTCAACAATCCCCGATAATCCTTCCCCGCCATTTTTTCCTTCCCCACAGGGTTTTTTAGATACCGGAGAGGTTTATCAGATCGTCCCTCAAAAGGGGAAGCGATTTTTTCCCGAAAACTGCTTTGCGCAAACAGGGGGGATATGTTACTTAACCGTTACGAATCATAGCCGTCAGGCTGTTTAGGGGAACGGGATGAAGCTGACCATCTACCGCAAGCTGCTTTTGAGCTATCTCGCGATGGCCCTTCTGACCGTGCTCGCCAGCGCCTACGCCATCTTCAGCCTTCAACAGCTCAACCGCCTCGCCGAACGGGTCATCAACGAAGACTTTGCCCTCGTCGAGATCAGCAAAAAAATGATGACCGTCCTCCTCGCCCAGGAGAGCGCCGAGAAGCGTTATCTGATTCTCCGGGATCCCACCCTGGAGGCGATCTTCTGGTCGCGCAGCCGGGAGTTCAAGGAGGAGATCGCAGAACTCAAGAAGGACCGGTTTTCGGAAGTCGGTCCGGCACTGGCCCGCGTCGTTGCCCTCCACGGCCGGTACGACGAGATCTTCCAGCAGGAGGCTGCCCTGGTGCGGGGAAAGCGGGGCGAAGAGGCCCAGGCGATCTCCGAAGGCGAGAGCCGCAGGACGATCGACGAGATCGCCCGGCACATCCGGGGCCTGCAGAGACGGGCGGAGAGGGACATCGATGCACGGATGAACGCGATCGAGGATCAGGGGCACCGGGGTTCCCGCGGGACGGCCCTCTTGAGCCTGGTCAGCCTCGTGAGCGGCGGCGTGCTCATCCTGCTCGTGACCTACAATATCTCCCGGCCGCTCAAGAAGCTCGAGCAGGCGACCGAACTGATCGCCGACGGGAAATTCGACGCCGACTTCCGGATGAACCGGGAGGATGAGATCGGGAGCCTGGCCCATGCCTTCTCGGAGATGGGCCAACGACTCAAGGTTCTCGAGGAGCGCAACCTCGATGCCAGTCCGCTGACGGGCCTTCCCGGAAACCGGGCGATCGAACGGGAGATCGTCAAGCGTCTGGCGGCCAAACGGGCCTTTTCGCTGTGCCATGTGGACCTGGACAACTTCAAGCCCTTCGTCGACAAGTACGGTTATGCTTGGGGAAGCGAGGTGATCAAGGAGACGGCGCATCTGCTGGCTGCCGTCCTCGGTGAGGCCGGGGAGTCGGGGGACTTCATGGGCCATATCGGGGGGGACGATTTCGTGATCATCTCGGAACCCCCTCGGTCGGAAGAGCTCAGTCGCCAGCTCGTCGCCGGTTTTGCCGGGAGAATTCAGAAATTCTACACGGAAAAGGACCGCGAGCAGGGGTTCTTCATCGGGAAGGACCGCAAGGGGGTCCAGCAGAAATTCCCACTGATCAGTGTGACGATCGCCATCGTCACCGATGACGGCTCCCGCTTCAAGAGTCCCCTCGACATGGCCGAGGCGGCGGCCGAACTCAAAGAGTATGCCAAGACGCTCCCGGGGAGCAATTACGTGACGGAGGAAGGGAGAAGGCGGGAATGACGCGCCTGCGAAACATCCTTGTCTGGACGGTGGCGGCGCTCTGGTTGGGCGGGTGCGCCGCCGAGGTGCCGACCGCCGAGAAGCGGGATGCCGAGACGATCCTCCTGCCAGCGGAGGAGCAGGCGGCAGCCCCAGGTCAGACAGAGCTCCGCGATCTCTTCTACGAGGGGATCTCCTATCTGAACCGTGGCGGGCAACCGGACCCGGATCTGGCCCGCAAGTCCTTTGTTGCTTTTCTCCAGCGCCATCCTCAGACCCGCTTGCGCTCCGTAACGGAAAGCTTCATCCGTCTGATCGACGATGGGGCCGCCCTGCGGGAAACCAGCCGACAGGAGCGCCTCCAGACGGAAAGGCTCCAGGCGGAACGGGCCCGGCTCCACCAGGAGAACGAACAGCTCAAGAAAACGGTCCGCGAACTGACCGAGAAACTCAGGGCCGATACGTCGTCGCTTACCCAGGAGAACGAACAGCTCCGGAAGGACCTCCAGCGGCTCAAGGCCCTCGATATTGAACTCGAGAAAAGGGACCGGATGCTCCGCTGAGCGGATACCCTAACCCGCGCCTTCCCTTGCCGACTCCAGGAAATCCCGGGCCATCTGTATCCCGAGGGCGGTCTTCACATCGATGATCTCCCGGTCCCGGATCATCCGGCGGGCTTCGTCGAAGGAGGCCGTCATGACCCGGATGTACTCGTCCTCGTCGCCTGGCAGCCTTGCCGGAAAGAGATCGAGGGCGAGGTAAAAGTACATGTACTCGTTGCAATAACCCGGGACGAGATAGCCCTCGAAGAGCTTGACGAGCCGTTTCGCCTGGAAACCCACCTCCTCGGCCAGTTCCCGCTGGACACAGTCTTCGACCGCCTCGTTCTGGCGATCCATGTTTCCGGCGGGGATTTCCACGATGATCCCGCCCGCGGCATACCGGTACTGGCGGATCAGGACCAGCTTCCCCTCGGCGTTCACCGGTACGACAGTGATGCAGGGCCTGTGATCGATCCAGCTCTGCCTGAAGATCCGTCCGTCGGGAAGACGGACATCCCCTTCGAAGACATCGAAGATCCGGCAATGGTACATGAGATTGCGGTTGAGTTCGTCTGGCATGGCTTGGGGGTATTCCTTTCCTGGGGGATTTGGGTCGACCGGGGGACCTGCGCCGGAGACGCCGGGAGGGGCCTTCCCGGTCAGTTGGTCTTCATGATGGCAATGAGGTGCTGCTCGATGGTCTCCTTCGGCAGGGCGCCCTCGATGCTGTTGATCAGCTTGCCGTCCTTGAATAGGAGCATCGTCGGGATGTTGCGCACATCGTACCGTGAGGCCGTCAGGGGATTCTCGTCCACGTTGAGCTTGGCGATCCGGACGCCTCCCGCGTACTTGGCGGCGAGCTCGTCGAGGATCGGGGCCACCATGCGGCAGGGCCCGCACCAGGGCGCCCAGCAGTCGACCAGCACCGACCCCGGACTTGAGAGGACCTCCCGGGAAAAGGTGCTGTCCGTGACCTCGACGGGACGGCCTTGATCACTGGTGACCACCAGCGTCGTGCCGCACTTGCCGCAGAGGGGCTGGTCGTTGAGGCGGGTTTCGGGCATCCGGTTCTTCGTGCCGCACTTGAGGCAACGGATGATCATCTCGTCCAGGACCGCCCCGCACTTGCCGCAGAGCGGCCGGTCGTGGAGTCTCTTCTCCGGGATCCGGTTTTTCGTCCCGCAGTTCAGGCAGCGGACCACCATCTGTTTTTCTTTCATAGGGCCACCTTCACCTTGACGGGATCGAGGACCCGCACCAACTCCGACGGCGACATCTCGGCCAGAAGGCCCCGGCTGCCAGCGTTGATCAGAATCTGGGGCAGCTCGGCGATCTCCTCTTCCATGAAGATCCGCAGGGGCTTCTTCGTCCCAAACGGGGAGGTCCCCCCCACCCGGTAGCCAGTATGTTTTTCTGCCACCCGGGGATCGCAAGGGCTGACGGCCTTGACCCCCAGGGCTCTGGCCAGGGATTTGGTGGAGACCTGCCGGTCCCCGTGCATGAGGATGATCAGGGGGGTTCCCCGGTCGTCCTCCATGACTAGGGTCTTGATCACCAGATGTTCGTCCACCCCCAGCTCCCGGGCCGAAACCCGGGTCCCGCCGTGTTCCTCGTAGCGATAGGGTCGTAGGGTGAAGGTCATCCCGCTTTTCTTCATCGCGAGAATAGCCGGGGTGACCGGAATCCGATCCTTGGTCATGCCGTTCCTCCGCACTGTCTACAAAATTAGTATAATCGCAACAAACCGGCAGGTCAATGCCCCGAAATTCATCGGTCGTGAAAAGAATAAGTCATTGAAAGGTCTAGAGATCTAAACGGACACCGGACAATCGGCGTCACGACGCGCCTGAGGTCATCCCCTTTTTCAGCGGTCAGGCGCCCCGGTCGGTAGACGGCCGGGACCCCTACGAGAAGCGGCCAGTCTTAACCGGACTTGACCATTCGACTTCTTCCGATGTATTCTTGGTCTCTACGGCTCCAAAAGGCCGGCGGAGGAATCCTCAAAAGGGACACCGAATACCGAAACCCGTTTTATCAATAAAAGGAGCCCCGATGAAAGAGCAGAAACTCGCAGAACCGATGGCCGTCACCGCGGAAGACATCTTCCGGATCCTGGCTAAGTCCGTCCAGTCCGTCCTTTCCTCGGCCATCAACGATACCATCACTTTTTCTCCTGTGGTCCAGACGATTGAAAAGACGTGCCTGAAGCCGGACATTGGATGTTTCGTCCTTTTCGGCGGTGATTTTACGGGACTGGTGGTGCTGAACTTTTCCGACGAATCCGCCATGGAAATCTACAGGAAATACATGGCCGTCATGGGCATGCCGGAAAACGAGTTGAGCTGCAGCTACACCGCCGACGAGGTCGCCAACAGCCTCGGGGAATTGATGAACCAGTGTATCGGCCGCTTCCGGGTGGACCTCGAAAAGCGGACCAATATCTTCGTCAGCCAGAATCAACCCAAGATGCTCGTCATCTCGGAGGCCGTTTCGATCGCCATCGAGACATCAATCGAAGAGCCGCAACTTCGGAAGATCTCTTTCAAGACGGCCAACGGCAACCGTTTCCACATGGAAGTGGCCCTAGGGAAGATCAATTTCTATTCCCTGTTCCCCTTCGAGCAGGCAAAAGAATTCAATGTGGACGATATCGTGGCTGCGGGGGAGAAACAATAGGATTGAGAGGGACTGGGCCTGCAGCTTGGTGGACGGCAGCAGATCCTTCGCCAGGCGCTTTTTAAGTCACGGCTCGACGATACACGCGATGACTCAGGGTGGCTCCGATTGCCGGCCACGATCCGGTTTCGGAGAAAAGCCTCTCCTGTTTCTTCAAAACGTCCTGTCCGGCTTCGGAGCGCCCACGGGATGGGAAAACGAGAGGACCCCGACAAAATCTCCCAGATCGTTGAACACGGGGACCTTGACGGATTTGTTGCCGGACGGCGTGATGTAATAGTGCGGTTCCCGCCTGCCGTGCCTGAAGTCCTCAAAGATGCGCTCAATTTTTTGGAGGCTCTCGGGGCTGGCGTGGCAGTCGCGGATGTTGGCCCCGACATCCCTTTTTCCATTGGCCGGATGCGCGGCGTCCGCCTTGTTCAGATAACGCAGGAAACCGTCCTTGTCGACATACTGGATCCTGATCGGGATCCGGTCGAGGAGTTCCTCAATCGTCAGATCGGTATCGGGTATCTTCATCTTCCGCACCTTTTCATGATTGCGTGCGCTATGCCTTTGTGCATCGTGCGCAGGTAAAACCGCTGGCATGCCGCCGGCGTCGACTCCCCGGTCATCCCTGTGAAACTCCGGGGTGATGGGGGGAAAGGGGGTCCATCGCCATCCCTTCCGAAGGGTAGGGCCGAAGGAGCGGCCTGAGCGCCGCCGGGTCCCGGATGGCCGGGTCGAGCCAGAAGGCCTCGGCCGATCGGGGGAGGATCACGGGCATCCGGTCGTGGATGGGAGCGATCAAGGCGTTGGGGGAGGTCGTGACAATCGTGCAGGTGCGGATCGGCTCTCCCGAGGGGGGCCTCCAGCTTTCGTAAAGGCCGGCGAAGGCGAAGGACCCGCCGGAGGCGAGGGAGAAGCGGATCGCCTGCTTCTTTCCCTTTTGCCCCGTCCATTCGTAGAATCCATCGGCCGGGATCAGGCAGCGGCGCTTCTTGAAGGCCTCCCGGAAGCTCGGTTTCTCGGCCAGGGTCTCGGCACGGGCGTTGAAGAGCTTCCGGCCGATCGCCGGATCCTTTGCCCAAGCGGGGATGAGTCCCCATCGCAGGAGGACGAGCCTCCGGCCCCCGGCATGGATCACCGCCGGGACGGTCTGCCCCGGCAGGAGATCGCCAGCCGGCAGGGCCGTCAGGTCCGAGACCTCCACCTCGAAGTGCGCCAGGAGTTCTGAGAGGTCCTTCAGGGACGTATATCGGCTGCACATACCCCTTCCTCAACAAGACTTCCTAGCGGTCCCACCCCCCCTGGGCCCGCAACTCCCCGACGATCATGGCGGCCTTCTGTCGGAGGTTCAGGTAGTCGGTTTTCGCGACGCGGTTGAGGGGAATCTCGCCTGCCTTGAGGATCACCACATGGGAGGGGCGGGAGTAGGCGGAGATGTCGTTGCAGGCTTCCAGGACCTCCTCGGGGGTGACCGTCTTGCCGTCCAGGCACTCCACGAAGGCCATGATCCCCTCGCTGAAGACCTCGTGCTCCACGCCGATGACGGCGACCATCGAGACCTTGTCCTTGAGTTTTCCATGGATATGGCTCTCCACGTCCTCCGGGAAAACCTGATAACCCTTGGGCTTGATGACGAGCTTGGCCCGGCCTGAGAAGTGGAGCCCCTTTTCGTCGTAGTGGCCCACGTCGCCGGTGTAGCAGATCCCGTCCTTCGAGACGGTCTTGGCGGTGTTCTCCGGATCGCCCAGGTAGCCCAGGAAGACCTGTGGCCCGGAGAAGCAGATCTCTCCGACCTCGCCCTTGGGCTTTTCGGCCCCGGCGGTCCCGTCGGCCTTCATGAAATCGCGGATCGAGATGGGGCAAAGGGGGGAGTCGTAGCCGATCCCTTGGCCGAGCTCGTCCACGTCGGCGTCGACGTTCGTGTAGGTGCAGAAGCCCGCCGTCTCTGTGAGGCCGAGGCCGGTCCCGATCCGGGGGGCCATCGCCTTCATTTTCACCAGGAACTCCCGGGGGACGGCTTGGCCGCCGTAGATCGCAAAGCGCAGGGACTTCAGATCGTACTGGGAATAGTCCGCCAGCCGCCATTCCATGTTGAACAGGGCCGGGATTTGGCCGATGACGGTGACCCGGTGCTTCTGGATTGCCTCGAGGGAGAGCCGCGGATCGAATATGTGGAGGATCACCGCGATCCCGCCGCCGAAGAGGACCGTCCCGAGCTGCTCGGTCGTGCAGCCCACGTGAGAGGGAGGGAGATTGATCAGCATCCGGTCCGAGGGTTCCAGCTCGAAGCCGACGCAGAGGCCGATGTTTTGGATCAGGATATTTTCGTGGCACAGGAGCGCCGGCTTCGGAGATCCCGTGGAGCCGGTGGTGAAGATGATGAGAGCCGGATCGCGCTTCCCCACCTGGCGGCGGGCCCTCTTCACCCGGCCGGTGAGCAGGTTCAGGATGAAGACCTTCTTGATGTCCTTAACGAAATCGGCGACCCCGACGGCTCCCTCCATGACCAGCTCCGGCTCCTTCTGGAACTGGACCCAGTGCCGGATGGTGGGGGCGGCCGCCATCACTTCCTTGATGATCGGCCTGAAATCGGCGACCGGGGTTTTGCCGAGGAAGAAATACGCCTTGGGTTTCATCTTCTCCATGCAGTAGAGGATCTCCTTGGCCTTGAGGCGCAGGTCCAGCGGAGCGATGGTCACGCCGATCCGATAACAGGCATAGATGAGGTAGACATGCTCCTTCAGGAGCGGCAGGCTCGTGGCGACGATGTCTCCTTTGGCCAGGCCGATCGACAGGAGCTTGGCCGCGAAGGCCGACACGGAGGTGTCCAACTGCTTCCAGGTCACGGTTTCTCCGGTGTTGTGCTCGATGATCGCCGTGTCCCTGGGCCTTTGCCTGGCGTAGAGGGCGACATAATCGGCGATGTTCGGCAGGAGGGCTTCATACATCTGACGGCAGCGTTCGTCTTTGAGATGATCCTTCATGGCGGTGGCCTCCTCGTGATGGGGTGTGGGAAGGGGCAGGGCGCGGCCTGTCCCTGGAACGCCTGGGACCGAAAAGCCCCTCCCCAAAGAAGGAAAAGGAAGGGGATTGCATCGAGAGGCCTATGGAGTACCGGAAAGGCCCTGTTTTGTCAAGGATAATCACCGGAAGAGGCCTTATCCCCTTGACAGACTCGTCGCTTTCCGATACCCCTCGGTACGATCGCCGCCGCTCTTCGACGCGGCGCCCCAGGGAGGGGCCTTTCCCCGACGCACGGCCCCTGCTGATCCCGAACCCGGAGGGGATACCGAAGATGATCAATGCCGCGAAAAGGAAAGTCCCGGATCTTATCGAAGGCTACGGACGGGTCAGGCACTTTGCGGGGGCCGCCGCGGATATCGGGGAGATTTCCCGAGCGTCCGTGAAGGTCACCCCCGCCAGGCCCGGATCGGACAAGGTCCTGGGGTCGGTCGGCGAGGCCATCTCCGCCTGCGGCCTTGCCGACGGGATGACGATCTCCTTCCACCACTGCCTGCGGAACGGCGATCAGGTCCTGAACCGGGTCCTGGAGGCCGTTGCCGAGGCGGGCCTCAGGGACATGACCGTCGCGGCCACGGCCCTTTTTCCAGTCCACGCCCCCCTGGTCGGACACATGGAAAAGGGGGTCGTGACGGGGCTCTACACGAACTACCTATCCGGTCCCGTGGCTGAGGCGGTCTCCCGGGGCGTCCTGAAACGCCCTGCGGTCATGCAGACCCACGGCGGCAGGGTCCGGGCGATCGAGGCGGGGGAACTCCCGATCGACGTGGCCTTTGTCGCCGCCTCGTCCTGCGATGCGGCCGGGAACATGAACGGCGTGGAAGGGCCATCGGCCTTCGGCGTCATGAGCTATTCCCAAACGGACGTCCGCCACGCCCGGCGGACCGTGGCCGTCACCGACCATCTGGTCCCCCACCCTACCTGCCCCATCGAGATCGGCCAGGAATACGTGGATTACGTCGTCCCCGTGGACCGGATCGGGGATGCCCAGGGGATCGTCTCGGGGACCACCCGGGTGACCGAGGACCCCGTGGGGCTTGGGATCGCCGCCCTGGCGGCCGGCGTCGTCGAGGCCTCCGGCCTGATGAAGGAGGGGTTCTCTTTCCAGACCGGGGCGGGTAGGATCTCCCTGGCCGTGGCGGCCTGTCTCCGGGAAGCGATGCAACGGAAACGCATCCAGGGGAGCTTCGCCTCGGGCGGGATCACCGCCTATACTGTGGAGATGCTGGAAGAGGGCCTCTTCCGGACGCTTCTGGATGCCCAGTGCTTCGACCTTCGGGCCGTCGAGTCCTTCCGGACCGATCCGCGTCACCAGGGGATGTCCATCGGGATGTACGGAAACCCCCACAACAAGGGGGCGGTGGTCAACTACCTGGACGTCATGATCCTGGGAGCCACGGAGATCGACAGGGACTTCAACGTCAACGTGACGACCGGCTCCGACGGGATCCTGATGGGAGGCTCGGGCGGCCATGCCGATACGGCGGCCGGAGCCAAGCTGGCCATCGTGGTGACGAGACTCTCCCGGAAGCGTTACCCCGCCGTCGTCGACCGAGTCACGACCGTCACGACACCCGGGGAGACCATCGATGTCCTGGTGACAGAGGGGGGGATCGCCGTCAATCCCCGTCGGCAGGATCTCCTGGAGCGTCTCCGCGACGCGGGCCTACCGCTCGTGACCATCGGGGAACTCGCCGAAAAGGCCCGGGGAATTGCCGGTGTTCCGGAAATCCCGCCATGGGGAGAAAGGATCGTCGCGGTCCTGGAATACCGTGACGGGACGGTGATCGACCTGGTCCGGCAGATCCGTCCATCCGCCACCGGGTGATGGGCAAGTCTCCATTTAGTAACGATTGCCGTCGGCCGTCTTCGCATCTGCAGGGCATCACGCCCAGGTTGCTTATCTGCTTTGAGTGTCGATACTTCCTTACCTTCAGGGTGGAGAAATCCCTTGACAGATCCACCCCCCCTTTCCTAAGCTTCACCACGCTTGAAGGTCTGTTCCGGCCCAGAGGGCGGCCGGAATGCCGGTGATGGCAGCCGGCCCTGCATGGGGCAGGGCCTTCCCTAAGGCGTGTCAAGGAGGGCAAGCGTTTATGTCTCGGATCTGGTTCGGACTGTTCGTCCTTTTGGGAAACCTGGTGCCTTTTGCCTGGTGCGGGGATATCGCGCGGGCGGACGGGTGTATCCTCAGATACAGCCACGCGGCCACTTCCATGTACTCGGCCTACTCGGGGACCGAGTCCTTCGCCTCCTGCAGCGCCTGCCAGCAGAAGGTGGCGGAACTGAGGGCCAAGTACCGGGGTTTCTCGGGGACCTGCACCCTGTCGGGCAGCGGGACGGGCGGCAGTTCGGTCCCTAGCGGCGGGACCTGGCAGCAGCAGGTGGCGGCCGGCCTGGCGAACTCTTTTCTCCAGGGTTTTGCCGAAGGCATGAACCAGCCCAAGGATTCGGGACCTTCGCCGGCGGAAGTCGCCGCCCGGGAACAGGCCGCCCGGGAGGAGGCGGCCAGGCGGGCCGCGGCCGAAAAGGCGCGTCGGGAGGCCGAGGAACGGGAGAC
>CAYOGU010000090.1:0-11795 GCA_964403345.1 uncultured Syntrophus sp.
TGCAACTGATATTTTAGGCAAAGATGCCCCCGGCTCCTGCCGGGGGAGTGTCACTGTTAAAATGACATTTTTTTTGATCTCCATCAACTGGAGAGTTGTATAATTTTTCTTCTCATTTCCGGGAAAATCAAGTAAGGTCACCGCGGATCGCTTGAAGCGCGGCGGATGGTATGTCCGTGCGGTTGCTGCTGAATCTTCGATGGAGGCTTTGAAATGGCGGAGAACGGGGTAGCGGGAACGATCGCTATGCAGAGGCAACAGTTCCGGGCGGCGCGGGTTTCGATCTTCGGATCGATCCTCCTTTTTCTGCTTGTGGCGGCAGTCGGCATCACGGTGGACTCCATCACGCTGATCCTCGATGCATCGTCAAGCCTGGTGATCCTGGCGACGGCCTTCCTGATGCGCTTTTCAGTTAGTAAAATACACCGCCCACCCGACGATCTCTACCATTTCGGTTACCACAAATATGAGCCGCTGACCGCGACCATTCAGAACCTGCTCATCATCGCCACCTGCGTGGTCAGCATCAAATTCGCCGTTCAGGATATCGTCCATGCCGAAGATGTTCACAGCTACGGCCTGCCGATGGTCGCGACTTTCGTGTCCGGGATCATCGGCCTTTTCATCACAGGCTATCTCCGCAGGACGGCGCGGGTGACCGATTCGCAGATGGTCAAGACCACCAGTATTCATTGGCTCGCCGATACGGCCCTGTCGTTCGGCGTCTGCGCCGGTTTCTGCCTTGGATTCCTGATGCAGACCCTCGGCTATGACACCATCACGCCGTACATCGATCCGGTCATGGCGATCATCCTTGCGGTTTTTCTCATGTTCATGCCCATCAAGGGCGGCATGCACAGCCTGTTCGAATTGCTGGACGCCTCACCGGCGGCAGACGTCAGTGGAAAGATCAACGAGGTGATCGATCGGTACCGGCACAAGTTTTCCGGCATCGACCGTCTACGGATCAGAAAGGCGGGGCTGAAGCTGTTCGTGGACATCTGTTTCTTGGTCGGGCAGGATTGCACGGTCGCCCAGGTTGGAGCGCTGGCGGACGGCTTCGAGCGGGAGGTCAAGGAGGAGATTCCCGACAGCGATATCGTGGTCTGCTTCAAACCGGAACGGGCGTAAGCCGTTCGTCTTCGGCATCACAGACCGTTGCTGCTGGCCATCCCTCGGAAGAGGGCAAACCGCCGGATAGCAGCAAACCCACCCGGCAAGTCTTCGGCCGCACTCTGCTGACGTTTTTCTTTATCGTAGAGCCTGTTGGACCTGGATGCTGCAGGTGAAAGCCGGCTAGGGGATATTGTGTGCCTTGCCTACCGTATCGTAGCAGGTCAGTTCCCCTGAAAAGGAACTGCCGTCCGCCGGGTAACAGGCCCAGCATTGGCCCTCGCAGGCCGAGGCGTACGTCTCATTGCACTCGGTGGCATATTTGCCGTAGTGGGTGTGCTTGCAGTCCGTGCACCCCAGCAGGATATTGAAGCACTGCCCCATCTTGACCTCCCCGGCACTGCTTTTGGTCCCCCGGTCCTTGATGCAGCGCAGGGTCTTGTCCGCACAGTCCGCGTAAGCGTCCGTTCCACAAAATCCAACGACAAAGACCAAAGCCAGAATCAGCCCCCCCAACGATCTCTTCACTTTCATCCCTCTCTTTCCCTAGGTTTACCTTTGATTACCATAAGAACATTTTATGTACCATGAAAAATTGCGGTGACGTGCCCAAGAGTGGCCGGAACGATTCTCCCGGTCCTAGGGTTCAATCGCTTGGGGACATTCCATGACAGGACGAATGCGGGACGATGTATATAATTGCCGCTGGATTATCCGAGAAGGGTCGCCAGATCGGCGATGCCGTCGAAGACGTGGTCAGGACGGAGGGTCGAGGTTTCGAGGGTCTTTCGGTCCGTGACGCCGGACAGGACCAGGGCCGCCTTCATTCCTGCCTCCAGGGCCATCCGGATGTCCGTCTCGAGCCGGTCGCCCACGAGAAGGCAATCGGCGGCCTGGAGCCCCATCACCTCCAAGGCCACCGCCACGGTGATCGGAGAGGGCTTCCCCACGACGACCTCGACCTTCCTCAGGGTCACGGCCTCCAGGGCGGCGATGATCCCGGCGCAGTCGGGGAGCTCGCCCCCCTCCACCGGGCAGGTCCGGTCGGGGTTCGTCGCGATGAAGCGGGCCCCCCTCTTGATCGCCTGGAAGGCGATGTTGTACTTGCGGTAGTCGAAGGTCCGATCGAAGGCCGCGACAACGATCTCGACCTCCTCGGGGTTCTCGGTGAGCCTGAAGCCCGCCCGGGCCATCTCGGCCACGAAGGGGAGCTCCCCCATGACGAAGACCTTCGCCCCCGGGGCGACCTTTCCCAGGTAGCGGATCAGGACGAAGGTGGAATTCACCACTTCTTCCGGCGTCGTGGGGACCCCCAGCCGCGTGAGCTTGGCCGCGTAGTCCTCGCGGGTGTAGAGGGGCTTGTTGGAGAGGAAGACGACCTTCTTTCCCCCTTCCCGGAGCCGGCGGATGACCCGCTCCGCGCCGGGAAGGAGGCGCTCGCCCAGATAGACCGTCCCGTCCAGATCGAAGATGAATCCCTGGTACATCAGCCGAAGACCCCTCCCATCTTGGAGCCGGCCATCCGGTTGATGATGAACAGGCACGCTGCACCCAGGATGATCAGGATGACTCCCAGAGCTGCGGCCTCGTTGACGGAGCCGCCGATGTAGAAATTGAAGATCCCCACCGTCATCATCTCATGCCCCGGGATGACCAAAAGCAGCGTGGCCGAGGCTTCTTGGAGGGCCAGGATGAAGGAGTAGAGCGACCCCACCAGAACTCCTTTCCAGATGAGGGGGAGCGTCACGTCCTTGAAGGTCCTCGGTTTGGTGGCCCCGACGCTTTCGGCCGCCTCCTCGAAGGAGCGGTGGACGATGAGCAGCGAGGCGAAGGTCCCCCGCACCGTATAGGGGAGACGCCGGACCGCGAGGACGATTGGGATGATGATCCATATGCTGATCAGGGCCGTGGTCATGAAGGGAGCAGGATCCCTGAAGGCCCGCATGTAAGCGATGCCGATCCCGGTCCCCGGCAGGGCCAGGATCAACGTTGTCAGGGAATCCAGAACGTCGCGGCCCGGGAGCTTGGTCCGGGACATGACCCAGGCCACGGGGACGCCTACGGCGATGCAGATCACCACCGAGATTCCTGAGAAGAGGAGGCTGTTGATGATGAACTTCGGCGTCTCGAAGGCCACCCGTTCGAAGTATTGGAGGGTGTACTTTACCGGGAAGGGGGTCAAGGCCCAGCCCTTTCCGAAGGAATCCAGTGCCAGCCCCAGGTAGGGGATAAAAGCCAGAAGGAGGATGATCCCCATCAAGGCCACCGCCCCCACCTGCGCCAGGGGGGAGAGTTTCCTGCGTTCGATGACCGAATAGGAGAGGGAGCTGTAGTCCTTGATCGAGACGTACTTCTTGGCGAGAATGAGAAAGAGGATCGCCAGAATCACCATGATCGCCGAGATCACGATCCCCATCTTGAAGAGCCGCCGGTCCACGAACTGGACGATGTTCAGGTAGGCCTGGGAAGCCAGGAGGTCCGAGATCCCCACGACGAGCGGCGTCGCAAAGTCTGCGAAGGTCCAGATGAAGACCAAAAGGGCTCCTGAGACATAGCCCGGGGTCGTCAGGGGGAAGGTGATGTCCCAGAACTTGCGGAGTCCCCGGGAGCCGACGCTCTCGGCCGCCTCGTCCAGAGAGGGGGAAATCTTTCCCATGGCGTCCACAATGGAGAGGGTCATCAGGGGGAAGAGGTGGAGCGTTTCCACCAGAAGCACCCCGTGGAGGCCGTACATGAAGTTAATCGGCTGCGTGAACCCGAAATAATCCTGGAGGATGATGTTGACCGTTCCCGCCCGGCCCAGGATGAAGACGAAGCCCATGACGCCGACCAGGGGCGGCATGATCATCGGGATGATCGTCAGGTACGAGAAAAGCCCCCGGCCGGGGAAATCGTAGCGCAGGAGCAGAAAGGCAATGGCGATCCCGATGATCGAGGTCGTGATCACCGTGGCCACTCCAAGGATCAGGGAATTCACGAGGGACTTCAGGTAGAAGGGGTCGGTGAAGAAGTCCAGAAAGTTGGCGATGGTGAAGGCCCCGGCCTCGGTCGTGAAGCTATCGTAGAAGAGCCGGCACAGGGGATAGATCAGAAAGACGATGAAGAAGGCCCAGATGGCGGCGTAGCCCAGAAGGCCGCTCAGCTTCATCTCCGACCACACGCTGGCTTTGGGCAGGGGAACGGTGTTTTCTGCATTCACGGTGATGGTCCTCTCTTCCTAAGCGGGAATCCCCAGGGTGATCTGAACCGGGAAATGCACATGGACCTGCTGGCCGATCGGGAAGACCTGCTGGTTCCATGGGTTCTGCACGTCGACCTTGAAGAGGGTCCCCGGCTCCAGTTCGATGTCGTAGCGGATGGCATTGCCGATGTAGGAGGCGAAGCTCACCTTCCCAGAGATCCGGTTCACCTCCTCATTGGGTTCCTCGGAGTTGCCGAGGGTCGCCACCTCGGGACGGACGGTGACCTTGCAGGCCTCGCCGGTCTTGAACAAGCCCTCGTAGAGGCACCGGATCTGGCCGAAGCGGGTCTCGACGGCCATCCAGCCCTTTGCCTCCTGGATCTCCGTGACCTGGCCGGGGATCAGGTTGTTGATCCCGATGAAGTCGGCCACGAAAGCGTTTTGGGGCCTCTGGTAGAGGTCCTGGGGAGAGCCGAGCTGCTGGAGCTTCCCATGGTCGAGGACGGCGATCCGGTCCGAGAGGGTCAGGGCCTCTTCCTGGTCGTGGGTCACGTAGATGGCTGTGATCGCCAGGTCCTTCTGGAGCTTCCGGATCTCGGCGCGGACCTGCTGGCGGATCTTTGCGTCCAGGTTGGAGAGGGGCTCGTCGAGCAAGAGGACATCGGGGTTCAGGACCAGCGCCCGGGCCAGAGCCACGCGCTGCTGCTGGCCGCCCGAAAGCTGGCCGGGATAGCGCTTCTCGAGGCCCGTAAGGTTCACCAGCGACAGGGCGCGCTTGACCTTCTGGGCCATCTCCTCGGAGGCGGTCTTCTTGATCTTCAATCCGTAGGCCACGTTGTCGGCGATCGTCATGTGGGGCCAGAGGGCGTAGTTCTGGAAGACCATCCCGATGTTCCGCTCGTAGGGGGGGATCCCCGAGACCTCCTTCTGACCGAAGTAGACCTCGCCGTGGTCGGGCTTGTGGAAGCCGCCAATGAGGCGCAGGATCGTGGTCTTGCCGCAGCCCGAGGGTCCCAGGAGGGTAAAGAGCTCGCCGTCTTGGATGTCCAGGGAGACGTGACTGACCGCCTCCAGGGCGCCGAAACGTTTCACCATGTCTTTTAATTGAATGTTCATCGTTTGACCTTTTCCATCCGACCTTGTGTTGGTCCCGCCGGTTATTTCCGCCGGAGCGGGCATTCCCGAACCCTGATCCCCGACCCTCGGCCTCCTGAGGCCGTTCCATACCCGGCACTGCGGGCCGCCCGTCCCGGCTGGGCCGGGACGGGCGGCGACGTGAGGGGGTCGGGAAAGGGGCTACTTCTTCATAATCTCCTTATGCTTCTCGGCGATCTCCTTGCGGAAGTAGGCGTTGACTTCCTCGTTGCGCTTCTTCTCGCCGGCGATCTTGGGGTCGTAGACGTTACCGACCTGGATGTCATAGAAGGAGCGGATCCCGGCCGTGAATTCGACAGCCTTCTCGGCAGGGGAACCTGGCGCGCCCTTGACCTTGTATTTGGCCGTGATGGGGTAGAGGCCGCGCTCCATGAAGATTTTCTGCCCCTCTTCGGTCAGGAGGAATTCAATGAAGGCGTGAGCCGCCTTGGGATGGGGGGCGCCCTTGAGGACCGCCATCGGCTCGGGGGTCACGTAGGCGTTCTTGGGGTAGACGAACATGACGTCATAGCCGCCCAGGACCTCTGCAAAGGCCATGTAGCTCGGGACGGCCACACCGACGGCGAACTCACCCTTGGCCACGACGCTCGGCACGTCGCGGGAGCGGGCCGTGAAGATTCCTGTATTGGCCGCCAGCTTCGTCAGCCAGTCCCAACCCTTTTCCCAGCCGTACATCGCCAGAATGACTTCGTAACTGGCATGGCTCGAGCTGGAGCGGTCCGGGGTGCACTGGGCGATCTGGCCCTTCAGCTTGGGGTTGAGCAGGTCATTCCAGTCCTTGAGCTCCACGCCAAGCCGTTTAAGGAGTTTCGGCTGGTAGATCAGGCCGTAGGGTTCCAGGGTCGTCCCGACCCAGAAGCCCTTGGGGTCCTTCAGGGGGAGGCCGACAGGCTTGCCGATCGTGGCCGGGATTTCATCCCACATCGCCTTGGGGATCGTCACCTTGTCCAGGAGCCCCTGATCGGCCAGGAGGTCGAAGAGGGTCCCCTCGCCGCCCCAGAAGACGTCCGCCTGGGGCTTGCCCTTCCACTCGACGATCTGGCCGTAGGCGACCGGCGTCCCCTGCGGCATGGCGCTGGTCTTGAGATCGACGTTGTACTTCTTCTTCACGAAGGCTGCGAAGGCCTTCAGGGCCGGATCGTGGACGTCCTTGGAGACCGGAGTGATAAGGTAGAACTCGTTTTCGATCGCCTGGGCGGAGCTGACTCCTGTCAGGCAGAAAAAGCCCAAGACGGCCAGTGCTAGGATCACCGCAAAACGTTTCATGACATCCTCCTTGTTGTGATGGTGTTTCGGCTGTCGACCTGAACGTGACCCCCGCATGCAAGGGTCATAGGCTCTCCAGGAAATCCAGATGCTGCCGGTTTCCTTTCCGTATATTCGCAGGGTGGGGACCTGATCGTCCCCCGACCCTATTGCCTTTTTCGGGCCCTCTTCGGTGTCCGGAATCCGACCTTTTTAGGATAGGGGAACCATAACCCCATCCGAAATGAAATGTCAAGGCAAACCGCCCCTAGTCCCATTTCCTGCGGTCGTCGATCTTTTTGGCGTCCGCCGGAATTTCCGCAACGAAGCTGGCTGTGCAGCGCAGCTTGGTCGTCTCCCGGATCCGCTCCTCGACGGCGGTCCTGAGGGCATCCGTCCCCCTGACGCCGGGCTTGAGGAGGACCTCGACGGTCATGATGTCCGTCACTCCCTCGCGGGTCACCACGACCCGCGCCCGCTCGATCCGGTCGGCCAGACGGGCGATGGCCTCGTCCACCTGGCGGGGATGGACGAACATCCCCTTGATTTTCGTCACCTCGTCGGCCCGGCCCAGGATCCCCCGGATCCGAAGCGAGGTCCGGCCACAGGGACAGGGCGCCTGATCGAGCGCCGAGAGGTCCCCTGTCCCATAGCGCACCAGGGGATAGCATTCGTTGCTGAAGTTCGTGACCACGACTTCGCCGACCTCGCCGGCCGGGAGGGGCTCCCCGGTCGTGGGATCGCAGATCTCGACATAGAGGTCGTCGGCCAGGTGCATTCCCTCTTCGCGGGGACATTCGTAGGCCAGCGTCCCCAGGTCGGCGGTGATGTAGCCCTGCCGGACGATGATCCCCCGGTCGGTCAGGGTCTTGCGCAGGGCGGCCGTCAGGATCTCACCGCCGACGAAGGCGATCTCAACGGCCAGATCCCGTTTCGGGTCATATCCCAGTTCCCCCATCTTTCCGATCAGGGTGGCCAGGAAGGAGGCGGTTCCCAGATAGCCGTTGACCCTGAGCTCCACCATCGTCCGGACCTGGATTTCCGTGTTGCCGACGCCGGTGGGGACCATGACGCAGCCGATTCCGCCGCAGGCTTCATCCAGAAAGATCCCGGCGGGCGTCAGATGGTGCGAGAAGGTGTTCATGACGACGTCCCCAGCCCGGAACCCGATGTTATAGAGGCATTTGCGGAGTCCCCAGTAGTCTTCCTTGCGTCCCTCCGGGTCGTAGAGAGGGCCGGGGGAGATGTAGATCCTTTTGAGGTCCTCCAGCGGGACGGCCAGGAACCCGCCGAAGGGCGGATCGGCCTGGTGGTATTCGGGCATCCGGTTCTTCTTCAGGACGGGTATACGGGAGAAATCGGCGAGGGTTTTCACGGCCGCCGGATCGACGCCCTGACCGGCGAGGAACTTCCGGTATCCCGGTGCCCTGTCGTAAGCGTACCGGAGGGTCCGGAGGACCTCCCGCTCCTGGAGAACGGCCCGTTCGGCCCGGTCCATCCGTTCGGCCTTCTCGTCGTAGAATCCCTGGTTTCTCGCTTGCTTCGTGAGCTTGGGCATGGATCGAGTCTCCTTGATAGTCGTTCAGCGATAGTCGTTCATCCTGCAGTCGGGATGTCCCGTTGCAAACCATTCCGGTCTTTCCCGGGGCGGTCGCGGGTCAGCCCGTCGGCAGGGCGTCCCGGAGGAGCTGGATGGGGTGGAGGACCTCCAGGCCCGTGAGGGCGCGAAGCTGCATCCGACATCCCTCGCAGTCGGTGAGGATCAGATCGGGATCGATCCGGGAAACCGCCTGGGCCAGGTCCCTGCCGATCTCTTCGGCGATCTCGTACTTCTCCTTCTTGAATCCGTAAAGCCCTCCCAGGCCGCAGCAGTCTGCCTCGATCATGCGGATGTTGAGGCCCGGGACGAGGCGGACGAGTTCCAGGGCGGGCAGGCCGATGTTGAGGGATTTGAGGTGGCAGGGCGCAAAGTAGGCCGCCTTCACGTGGAGCGGCCGGAACTGGACAGGGGGCTTCCCCTCGAGGTGCAGCCGCAGCAGCCAGTCGCAGATGTCGAAGAGGTGCCCTGCCAGCTCCGCGGCACCGGGAAGGCCGAGGGTCCGGTCGTACTCGTGGCGGAGCATCAGGCCGCAGCTCGTCGAGGAGAAGACGATGTCGATCCCCTGCCGGACCGCCGGCAGGAGGAGCGAGAGGTTCCGGGTCCCCATCTCCCGCGCCCCCCGGAGGTCGCCCACTCCCAGGCGGGGAATGCCGCAGCAGCGCTGGGGCGGGACCTCGACGGCGTAGCCGTACGCCTCCAGAAGGGCCACGGCGGCCCTGCCGACATTGACCTCGTTGGTGTTCGTGAAGCAGCCGTGGAAGTAGCCGATCCGCGGCCGGCCTTCCGGCGACGGGGCTTCGAGCCGGGTGCGGAACCACTGCCGGAAGGTGGGATACTCGTAGGCGGGCAACTCCCGGCGCCGGTCGATCCTGAGTAAGGCGTCGAGCAGCCAGCGGACGGCGCGGTTGCTCATCAGGGGGTTGACGATGAACGAGAAGCGCGCCGCCAGCTCGCCGAACCAGTCGCTCCGGACCAGGAGCCAGTCCCGGAAGGTCCTCCCCCGTTCGTCAAGGAATTTCGCCTTGGCCAGGAGGTTCAACTCGGAGATGGGCACCCCGGCGGGACAGACGGTGTCGCAGAGGTGGCAGGCCGTGCAGAGCTCGATCCAATCGTCAACCGAGGCCTCGGAGGCCGAGCGGAAACGCTGTGCCCCAGGGCCCGCCTGTTTCGGACCCGGAAAGTGCGGCGTGACGCGGGAGACGGGACAGGCGGCCATGCAGGTGGCGCACCGGACGCAAACATCCGGAAGGCTTTTGGGGGGCGTGCGGGTCGGTTCGTTTCGGCTCATGATTCCAGCACCCCCTTGGCCGCCCAGTGGCCCGTGGCGATGGCGATTCCCTCCCGGGAATGCTCCTCGATCGCCTCATGGTGGGCGAGGATCGAGCCGGCGATCCGGACGTTGTCCAGAAGGACCTTTCCCCCCTCGTCCACCGGGCGGAGGGCCCGGTCGGTGAGGATCCCGGCTCGGTGGATCGGATGCGACTCGGGCTGGAAGAACCGCCCCTGGAACCATTCGCCCCGCGAGGCCGGCTGGACAACGGGCAGGTGAAACAGGGGTTCGCTGATCCGCTCCATGTCGGAGAGAAGGCCGCCGCCCAGGAAGCGGCCCGTGGCCAGGATGAACCGGTCCGCCCGGTATGGGGTCTCCAGCGGCGCGTTCTGAAGGATGATCGACTCGCAGCGTCCGTTCTTCACGTCGGCCCGGATGACAGGATTTCCCAGCAGGATGGACACCCTTTTCTCGATCAGGACCTCCCGGATGCGGCGGAAGATCCGGGTCCCGGGGATGGACGGCGGGAGCATGGGGATCTCGAAGATCCGTGCCCCGGTGACGGCTTCCAGGGTCTGGAGGACAAGGGCCGGGTCCTTCAGGCCGAGGACCGCGGGCAGGCCGATCCGCTTTTCGCCCGCCATCTGGCGCCGGATCTCCTCGCCGAGCCCCTCCCGGAAGGGGGCTTCGTCCATCAGGCGGGCCAGGCCCAGGGCGCTCAGCCCCTCCAGACCGTAGCGGGGCAGTGGCACGTTCACCCCCCGGCACCCCAGATGGAGCGCGACCGTATCTCCCTGGAAATCCTTGAAACCCCTGAACCCGACGATCATCGTCTCCTCAGGGGCGATTCCCACGCCGGCCTGCATGGTCACGGGCAGGAGATAGGCGGGCCGCAATGTCCCCGCGCCGGTAGGAAGCAGGCTGTTGCCCCTGCCCGCAGGCGCGAAGGAGTAGGAAGCGGGGAAGAGTTCCCGGAATCCGGCGAGGGCCTCTGTGATCCCGGCCCATCCCGTCCGGGCGTAGGGGTGCTCCGGGTGGGCGGCAATCCAGGCGGACAGCGCCGTTCCCATGTCTCTGTCAGGGTCGATGGTCCCCATGAGGTCGATCGTGTTGCCGAAGAGGGTGACGGAGCCCATCCCCCGGCCGCAGAGGAGGACTTTCGCCCCCTGCTCGGCGGCTGTCCGTGCGGCCACCAGTCCCGCAAGCCCTGTCCCGACCACGATCACGTCCCAGCGGTTCATGGCCGGCCTCCGCGGGTTTCATCCTCAGGCTTGAGGTTGAAGAGCCCCTTGTAGATCGACTCGATCAGCTCCTCCTCCTTCATGGAGATTCCCCACAGGACCGGGCGGATTCCTTTCCATCGTTCCTCGAGGAACTCCTTCAGGATGCGGTTGGAACCGCCGACGCCGAGCCTCTCCTCCCGGTGCATCTCGTTCATGACCCCCAGAAGGCGGTAGACGCAGAAACCTCCCTGGCAAGTTCCCTTCGCCAGGCGGGTGCGGTGGAGGACGTCCTGGAGCTCCCGCACTTTCCCCTCCCGGAGGATCGCGTCCACAGCCTCGCGGGGGACCAGTTCGCAGTCGCAGAGGATCTCCCCGCGGGAGGCGGGGACCTGCCTGCGGAGCTTGAGGAGGCGGTCCTTGAGGGTATGGCCCAGGCCGGCGCCGGGGAGGCGCTGGACGTGGGTCTGGCAGGGGACATGGAGCCCCATCCGCTCGCAGAGAAAATCGACGACTTTTTGCGCCATCAGTCGGTAGGTGATCAGCTTCCCGCCGGTGATCGTGATCAGCCCCGCCAGACCGTCCCGTTCCCCGTGGTTGATCAGGGCGAATCCACGGCTGATCCCCCGGTCGTCGTCGGTCTCCCCCTCCTGGACGAGAGGTCGCACCCCCGCGTAGGCGCGGGTGAACCGCTCATTCTGGATCGCCGGGACCGCCTGGGCCAGTTCGTGGACTAGGAAGGAGACCTCCTCCGGCGTGACCTCGTAGTATTCCAGATCGTCCGAGCGCATGGAAGTCGTCCCGAGGATGGAGACCGTGTCGTTCGGGACGATGATATCGCCGCTCGCCGGGGGCCGGCAGCGGTTGATGACCCGTTCGGTCAGGCGGGTGTTGGTGATCAGCATCGAACCCTTGGAGAGGGCGATCCCGATCTTGAGGCCCACCGTCCCGAGGATGTGGTTCGCCCAGGCCCCGGTTGCGTTTACCACCCAGGGGGCCGAGATGGCGAAT
>CAYOGU010000091.1:0-11792 GCA_964403345.1 uncultured Syntrophus sp.
ACTTCTCGATATTGATGTATTCGATGCCTTCCCGCAGGAAAGGAAAGAAGGGATCGAGGGAATCGATGATTCCCGCCGAAATTTTCTTCAGTTCTTCGTCGGTGAGCTTCAAAGGCGACTCCGTGAGAAACACGGAGGCGCTCACGGACCGCTTGCCCCGGGGCGCCCATTTGAGTTCGCCCGGCCGGCTGGCTTCCAGGACGATCCACTTCATGACCGGGTCGGAACCGTTGTCCTTCCTTTCCGGCACCAGCACGGCCAAGGGGGACATTCTTTCGGGGAGCACGGATTCCCGGACCCCCATGTGCAGGGAAAAGGGAAAGGCCGTCGGCAGGACGGACCCGAATCGACGGAACAGATTCCGGGGCCGCGTTTTGTCGCCCGAAAGCAGGTGGAGTTTTTCCCACTGGGCGCTGACGATCAGATGGGTCCCCCGTATGGTCATGGGGCCTTCGGCGCCTTCCAGGTCGACGATCATGGCCGGTTTCGTGTCCAGACGGATCACGGAGGACCCGTACAGGACCTCTCCCCCGTTCCGGACGATCCCCTTGTGAAGCCAGTCCGTCCAGGCCGTTCGGCCGCCTGGCGTGAAATAAACGCCCTGCCACGGCAGAGAAAGGAGATACCCGGCGGACACGGGGTAGGGCCTGTCCCTCAAATCCATGTACGAAAGAAGCGCGAGCTGCGCGTCGATCACGTCCCGGAAGGAGGGACCGCCGCCGTCTGTTTCCCTTTCTCCGAATAGCGAGGACAGGCAGTTTCCAAGGATGTCGGGCAGCCGGCACAATTCACGGACCGTCCTCTTCGCCGGGGCGACCTTTTCCTGGACGTCTTCCTGGATCCAGCGCTCGACGAGCCGGGAGGACTTCTTCACGGTCTGATAGAAACTTTCGATTTCCCGTTCGATATGCGGAAATTCCCGGACCATCTCGGAGATCAATTTCTCCGGACGGGAAAAAATATCCACCCGGTGCCCGGGAAGGAGGACCTGAAAGGCCGGGTCCATCGGGTCGGAGGCCGGGGATTCGTCTGGGGAGGGATGGATGGACTTCAGGATTTCCAGGGCCTTTTGGCCCGGCCCCATGGCGAAGCAGGGGGTCGAGTTGACCGGGAAGGTGTAGCCCCCCTCGCCGTATTCGCCATCCGGTCCGGCCTCCCTGACCAGGACGGTCTTTTGGCCGCTCCGGGATGCAGCCAGCGCCGCGACCGACGAGCTGAGATCCCCGCCTATAATGATCGTATCATACATAAATCAAGCGAATTTCCGTTCGAATGATGCGGATCGGCCGTCAGAACCGTTCAAGCGGCGGATTATGCAGCGCGCTTTCGGACGGGCCGGGACCATCGACGATCATGACCCTGCGGCCTTCGATCCTGAGCCGTCCCTCCGCATAGAATTGGATGGCCTGGGGATAGATCCGGTGCTCTTCCCTCAATATCCTGTCGGCGAGCGCATCGCCGGTATCGTCGTCATGAACCGGGACCACGGACTGGATGATGATGGGGCCTGTGTCCACCCCTTCTTCGGCGAAGTGGACCGTGCATCCGGAGAACTTCACCCCGTAATCCAGCGCCTTTTTCTGCACATGGGTTCCCGGGAACGCCGGGAGAAGGGCAGGGTGGATGTTCATGACGCGCGATGGGAAGGCCCTGAAGAATTCTGAGGACAGGATCCTCATGAAACCCGCCATCACCACGAGCTCGATGCCCGCCGCATTCAACGCCCCGATGATTTGCCGGTCGAATTCCTCCCTTGAAGGGTATTCATGGTGGTCGATGACCGAAAAAGGGATGCGGTGCTTCCGGCATCGTTCAAGGGCGTAAGCGCCGGGGTTGTTGCTGATGACGATCCGGATCTCCGCATCCAGCTTGCCCGATTCGATATGATCGATCAGGGACTGGAGATTCGAACCGCTCCCGGAAACAAGGACCCCGATATTCACCCTGTTAGGCATCGCGTCAATAAAAACGTTCCCCTAGGCAAGGGACACGGCCGGCTGGTCGTCTTCCCTTTTCTTGATGTCGCCGATCGAATAGGCTTTTTCGCCCAATACTTCCAGCCGTTCCATGATCTCGGTCTGTTCCTTTTCCGGCACCACGAGGATCATGCCGATTCCCATGTTGAATACGCGGAACATTTCGTGGTCGTCGATCTTGCCCGCCTTGCGGATCACATCGAATACCGGCGGGATCGGCCAGCTGCCCTTTCGGATCGCCGCCCGGCAGGGACCCGGCACGATCCTGGGAATGTTGTCCCAAAACCCGCCCCCCGTGATATGGACGATGCCGCGGACATTGAAATTCTTGATGAGATTCATAACGGACTTCACATAGATTCTCGTCGGTTTCAACAGTTCCAGCCCGATCGTCTGGTCAAGGCCCTCCACCCGTTCGTCGGGCCGGAACGCCCCTCCGTCGAAAAGGACTTTTCTCGCCAGCGAAAATCCGTTGCTGTGCAGGCCCGACGACGCAAGGCCGATGATCCGGTCTCCAACCCTGATCTCCGAACCGTCTATCAGCTTTTCGGCCTCCACGACCCCGACGCAAAATCCTGCGAGGTCGTACTCGTCATCCTTGTAGAAGCCGGGCATTTCTGCCGTTTCCCCGCCGATCAGGGCGCAGCCCGCTTCCTGGCACCCCCGGACGACCCCCTTGACGATCTGGACCGTCGTATCGACGTGGATCTTGCCGGCGGCGATGTAATCGAGGAAAAAAAGCGGTTCGGCGCCCTGCACGACCACGTCGTTGACCGACATGGCCACCAGGTCGATGCCCACCGTGTCGTGCTTGCCGATCATCTGGGCGATCTTGAGTTTCGTCCCCACGCCGTCGGTGGAGGAAACCAGGACCGGATGCTTGTTCTTGCTGATGTCCAGATGAAACAGGCCGCCGAAGCCCCCGATTCCGCTCATGACCTCCCGGCGGGACGTCGACTTGATCAGGGGTTTGATCTTCTCGATGAACGAATTTGCACGATCGATATCGACCCCTGCATCTTTATAGGTTGTCTTTCCTGTCATGCCATATCCTCATATCGATTGATGTATTCCTCAAGAAAACACGGAATGGACGGATTTTCCCCCAGAATGAGCGCTATTCAAAGGGTTATTCCATCTTTGTAGCTTAATTCCCCATCCAAGTCAATTATTTCCTTGCAGGAGCCGCGGGCATCTGCTAACAAGTCAAAATATTAATCCTCGATATCATTGGCCGATTGACGATTCATGACCGTCCGTGCCCACGATGAAGACCGATCTTGACGACATCCATGATATCATAAAAAAAATTGAAAGCCCCATCTCTTTTTCCATTCGGGGCTCGTCGACGCACCTGTCCCGGATCAAGAAAATGGAGGCGGCGGTCACGGCCCAGGCGCGACGGCTGCTCAACCGGCTGTCCAGCCTGGATCCGGAGCATCGACCCCACGAGGCAATCGAGCTGTCCGGCTCGCTGATCGATCTCTTCGCCGGTTACGACGGGGCGCCGCCGCAGGAAAAGTCGGATCGCCTTGCAAAGGCCCTCCGATGCATTTCGGAAATCAAATCCCGCCTGGAGGACTTGCCCGCCGCGCCGGGCCTCGCGGCCCGCGGAAGAGAAAAGCAGGGAGAGGGGGCGGGGCAGGCCGCATTGTCAGGCCCCGTCCAGGCGATCCGGGGGGTCGGCCCCAAATTGTCCCAGTTGCTGGCCAGGAGGGATATCCATTCCATCGACGACCTGCTCCATTTTGTCCCGAGGCAGCACGAGGACCGTCGAAGGGTCTGCAGGATCGACGAACTCGCCCCGGGGAGGCGGCAAACCGTGTCGGGCGGGATCGTCTCCGCCCAAATGCGTTTCTATGGAAAGCGAAGAGTCTTCGAAGTGACGATCGACGACGGGCCGGCGAAGCTCAAGGCCAAATGGTTCCACGGCCGGGAGGCGTTCCTCCGGAGGGCGTTCATCCCGGGCAGGCGCGTCATCCTGACGGGCGAGACGGGCGGATCGCCGTTCGAGAGGGAGATGATCCATCCCGATTTTGAAGTCCTGGACGATCGTGACGATCAAATGCTTCACTTCAAAAGGATCATCCCCATCTATTCGGAAACCGAAGGCCTTCGGCAAAAGATCCTCAGGCGGGTCCTGTGGCAGGCGGTACGCGATTATGCCCCGCGCATGGAAAGCGGCATCCCCCGGGACGTCCTGGAGCGGCATCGGCTGATGCCGCTCTCGGCGGCGATCCGGCAGGTCCATTTCCCGGACAACGATCAGGATATCCGTTTGCTGAACGAATTTAGCTCCGATGCCCACCGAAGCCTCATCTTCGATGAATTCTTTTTCTACCAGCTCGGGATGCTGATGAAACGAAACCAAAGAAGGCAGGAGCAGGGCATTGCCTTCGAAACGGGCGGGACGATGGTGGAGGGGTTCATCCGGACGCTGCCCTTCCGGATGACCGGGGCGCAGCGCCATGCGATAGAGGAAATCAGGCGGGACATGGCCTCGGCGGCATGCATGAACCGCCTGCTGCAGGGAGACGTCGGATCCGGGAAAACGATCGTCGCGATCGTCGCCTGCCTGATCGCCTGCGAAAACGGCTATCAGGCGGCGCTCATGGCCCCGACGGAGGTCCTTGCCGGGCAGCACCATCGCAATGTCTCGCGGCTGCTGGAACAAACCGGCCTGCGGGTCGCTCTGATGACCGGCAGCCTCGATGCCGCGGAGAAGAGGGACCTTCAGGCCCGCGTGGCGGGCGGCGACGTCGATCTGGTCATCGGCACGCACGCGGTCATCCAGGAGGGGGTGGCCTTCAGGAAGCTGGGACTGGCCGTGATCGACGAACAGCACCGGTTCGGCGTGATCCAAAGGACCGCGCTCCTGAAAAAGGGGCGGGTTCCCGACGTGCTGATGCTGTCGGCCACGCCGATTCCCAGGACGCTGGCCATGACGGTATACGGCGACCTGGACATATCCGTCCTCGACGAAATGCCGCCAGGAAGACTGCCGGTGGCCACCGAGGTGCTGGGAGAATCGCAGAGGAAGCGGGCCTATGCCGCCATCCGCCGCGAACTGGAACAGGGCCGCCAGGTTTTCGTCGTCTACCCGGTCATCCAGGAGTCGGAACGGGTGGATCTGAGGGACGCCATCCGCATGTCGCTGCATCTGCAAAGGGAGGTCTTCCCCGATTACCCCCTCGGGCTCCTTCACGGCAACATGAGGAAGGACGAAAAGGACCGGGTCCTGTCCGCGTTCATGGAGAAAAAGACAAGGCTCCTGGTCACGACCACGGTCGTCGAGGTCGGAATGGATATCCCGGAGGCCTCGCTGATCGTGGTCGAGCACGCGGACCGTTTCGGGCTTTCGCAGCTTCACCAGTTGCGGGGGAGGATCGGCCGGGGGGACATTCCATCCCGTTGCATTCTCATGTCCGACGACCCGTCGGACAGGGCTTCGAGGCGCCTGGCGATCATGCGGGAGACGACCGACGGCTTCAGGATCGCGGAGGAGGACCTGGCCATGCGGGGACCGGGGGAATTCATGGGGATCCGGCAATCCGGCATCCCGGGCTTTCGCGTCGCCAATATCGTCAGGGACGCTGCGCTGTTGAACGAGGCGAAACAGGAGGCCTGGAACCTCCTGGAGGAAGACCCCGGACTGAGAAGAAGGGAACACCAGCGCCTCCGGGAAGAGCTGATGCAACGATGGGGGAGCAAACTGGACCTGATCGCGGCGGGATGACCCCTGGATCGGGACCCGGCTTGCCCCGTGTCGGATGGATTTCCGGCGCTCGTGAAGCTTTTTCGACCCTGCAGCGTCTCGCTCCGCTGCACCGGCAAAACTCGCGCCTCGCGGCGCTCAGACAGTTGCCGCTGCGGCCGCTTAGCTTCGACGGCAGGAGGCCCCGAAAAACCTTCAAATCGCGCCTCCAAAATCCATCCATCCACAGGGGGGCAACGGGGTCGCTGCCGGGGATGAGGGGAGATTCATAATGTGCCGGAAATCCATTCCTCTGCAGTTGGCAGCCGGACCACGACCGGGGACAAGGTGGGGATTCATTCGGCGAACGAATTCTTTTGACAAATTGAGACCACTTGATATAGAAATCTGCAAACTTAACCCATGAGATTGCATCCATGAAAAAGATATCTGTCGGCCTCATTGGTTTCGGAACGATCGGCACCGGCGTCGTGAGATTGCTGAGGGAGAACGAAAACCTCATCTCCGACAGGCTGGGGATCGGGGTCGAGCTCCGGAAAATCGCGGACTTGGACATCGAAAGATCGAGGGGGATCCCGGTCGACGGGAAGCTGCTCACCAAAGACGCCTCCGAAATCCTGAACGATCCACAGATCGATATCGTCGTCGAGCTGATGGGCGGCTACGAGCCGGCCAAGACGTTCATCCTGGAGGCGATGAACCGCGGCAAGCACGTGGTCACGGCCAACAAGGCGCTTCTGGCGATGCACGGGAACGAGATCTTCAAGACGGCCGCAAAGAACGGGGTCAACATCGGCTTCGAGGCAAGCGTGGGGGGAACGATCCCCATCATCAAGACCATCAAGGAGAGCCTGGTCGCCAACCGGATCCGCTCCCTGTCGGGGATCGTGAACGGGACGTCCAACCTGATCCTCAGTAGGATGACCGACGAGGGGAAGGCGTTCGACGTGGTCCTCAAGGAGGCCCAGGCCCTCGGTTTCGCCGAAGCGGACCCGACGTACGACATCGAGGGGATCGACGCGGCCCACAAGCTCGCCATCCTCCTGTCCCTCTGCTACGGGAAGAAGGTGAAGCTGGAGGATATCTACCGGGAGGGGATCTCCCGCATCAGCGAGCAGGACATCGTATTCGCGAAGGAGCTCGGATACCGGATCAAGCTTCTGGCCATCGCCATCGAGAGGCCGGAGGGGATCGAGGCCAGGCTGCACCCCACCATGATCGCCTTCGACCACCTGCTGGCCAACGTCAATGGAAACTTCAATGCGTTCCACATGATCTGCGACGCGGCCGACTCCGTCTTCCTGTTCGGACAGGGGTCGGGCATGATGCCGACGGCAAGCGCGGTCCTCAGCGACATCGCCGACATCGCCCGGGATATCCGGAAAGGCATCGCGGGACGCATCCCCCCGCGCGTCCGCGACGAGGAGCACATCGAGGATATCCGGCTGATGCCGTTCGATCAGATCCGGACGAATTACTATTTCCGCTTTTCCGCGGTCGACCGGCCCGGCGTCCTGTCCCGCATTTCCGGCATCCTGGGGGCCAACGATATCAGCATCAAGGCGGTCATCCAGAAGGGGAGGGGGGTCGGAGGGTCCGTCCCCATCGTGATGACGACCTACAAGGCCCGTGAGCACGACGTCCGGAAGGCCCTGGATGACATCGATCGGCTTGACGTCGTGATGGGCAAGACCGTACTGATCCGGATCGAGGACGACAACTTCTGATGAAATACCTGATTCTGCTCGCCGACGGAATGGCCGACTATCCCCTGGATGACTTGGGAGGCAAGACCCCCCTGGAGCATGCCTTCACGCCGCACATGGACCGGATGGCCGCTGAAGGGACCCTGGGGCTGATCGACACCATTCCCGAAGGCCTTCAATCGGCCAGCGACGTGGCCAATCTGGCGGTCCTCGGCTACGACCCGCGGACCTGCTACACGGGGCGCGGCCCCCTCGAGGCCGCCAGCATGGGAATCGCCCTGGCCCCAGCCGACGTGGCCTGCCGGTGCAACCTGGTCACGCTGGGCGAAGGTCCCGACGCCGTCATGGAGGACTTCACCGCCGGGCACATCTCTCCGGCCGAGGCGAAGCAGATCATCGACGACCTGCAGAGGGAAATCGGGTCGGAGGCCGTCCGCTTCTATCCGGGCGTCGGCTACCGCAATCTGATGGTCTTGAGCGGGGGGAACCCCGATTTCTCGGCCACGCCGCCCCACGACATCACGGGAAAACCGTCGGCATCCCATCTTCCCCAAGGCCCCGGCGCCGGGGAAATCACCCGCCTCATGCGCCTGTCGAGACAGTGCCTGGCCGACCATCCCGTCAACAAGGACAGGCGGGCGAGGGGACTCAGGCCCGCCAATTCCATCTGGCTCTGGGGGCAGGGCAGGGCGCCGCAGATGGTCAAGATCAGCGACCGCTTCCACATCCGCGGGGGGGTCATCTCCGCGGTCGACCTGCTCAACGGAATCGGCGTCTATGCCGGCCTCAAGGCCATTCGGGTCGCCGGAGCCACGGGATACACCGACACGGACTATGCCGGGAAGGCCCGGGAGGCGCTTGCGGCCCTCAGGGAGCTCGACCTCGTCTTCGTCCATGTGGAGGCCCCGGACGAGATGGGGCACGAAGGCAACGTGAAGGGCAAGGTCCGGGCGATCGAGGACTTCGACGAAAAGGTCGTCGGGACCGTTCTGAAAGGCATGGATTCCCTGGGGCCTATGCGGATCGCCGTGCTGAGCGACCATCCGACGCCGATCAGCACCAGGACCCATGCCCCCGATCCCAGCCCCTTTGCGGTCTGGTCCTCGGTCCGGGAAGAGAACCAGGGCCGGGGCGACTCGTTCGGGGAAGCGGCCGCGAAAAGATCGGGGAATCTCGTTTCCCCGGGGCATCGCTTCATGGAGGCCTTCATCGGCGACTGGAAGAGGTTCGTTCTGGAGGGGGTTCGTTGAAGCAAACCCCCGTCAGGATCAGGGTCATCTATGCGGACACGGATGCGATGGGCATCGTCTATCACACGAACTATATCCGCTGGTTCGAGATCGGCAGGACGGAGCTTCTCCGGCAGATGGGGATCTTCTACTCGGCGTTCGAAGCCTCGGGTCTCAATCTGCCCCTCACAGAGGCCTATTGCCACTATCTGCGGCCCGCGCGCTACGACGATGTCCTCGAGCTGGATACGTGCATCGCATACCTCAAACGGGCCAGCATGAAATTTACGTATCGAATATGGGATGAAACCCGGGACAATCTCTTGACCGAGGGGTATACCGTTCACGCCTGTACCGACAACAGCGGAAAGATCGTCCGGTTCCCCCGGGAGATTGCCGACACGATCCATCAATATCAGCCAGACTAAATATTCCAAGGAGACGATGCATCGCCATGCCAGAAAAAACGGACCGAAAAGACCTCGTTGAACCGGACAAACTGCAGCTCCTTCTGATGGCCGTCCGCGGGTTCGCGGAACGGAACCGGATGAAGATCTACACGGGCGCGGGCATTTTCCTGGTCGTCCTCGTGCTTGCCGGCGGATACTACTGGTATCAGTCGAATTACGAGGCCAAGGCCGGGAAGCTCTATTCCGGCATCTTCGAGAGCGCCATGAAAGCGGGGACCTCGGCGGCCGATGCCCAGGCGATCAAGGGATACAAGGAACTCATCGACCAGTACCCGAGGAGCCATGCCGCCGTCCTGGCATACTACCGCCTGGGGAACCTCTATGTCAGGAAACAGGAGATCGACTCGGCGATCACGTCGTACAAGGAGTTCATCCAGCGGGCGCCCAAGGACAGCGACCTGAACGTCCTGGCCTACAGCGGCCTCGGCGCCTGTTACGAGGCGAAAAAAGACTTGAAGAACGCCCTGGAATCGTTTCAAAAAGCCTTGAGTTTCTCCGCAGCTCCCTCCTTCGAATCCTACAGCAACGGGAACATCGCCCGGGTGTACGAGGCCATGAACAACCCCCAGAAGGCCGTCGAATGCTATCAGAAGGCCCTGGCAAAGACGACGGACCCCATGATGGTGCTGTATCTGAAAAGAAAGATCGCCACGCTGGGGTAGGTGTCCCGCCCGTTCCTGCTCAGTGAGCAAACATCTAACGACAAGGAGAGGTATCTCGTGAAGGATCTGTTATCTGGCAATGAAGCCATCGCCCGGGGCGCTTTCGAATGCGGGGTCCGCTTCGCGGCGGGTTATCCCGGCACGCCGAGCACGGAAATCATGGAAGCCTTTGCCGGCTATCCGGGCGTCTATGCGGAGTGGGCGCCGAACGAGAAGGTTGCCATGGAGGTGGGCATCGGCGCGGCGCTGGCAGGGGCCAGGGCCATGGTCGTCATGAAGCATGTGGGGGTCAATGTGGCGGCGGACCCCCTGTTCACGGCAAGCTATACCGGCACGAACGGCGCCCTGGTCGTCATCAGCGCGGACGACCCGTCCCTGCACAGCTCGCAGAACGAGCAGGACAACCGCAACTACGCGAAGTTCGCCAAGATCCCGATGCTTGAACCTTCGGACAGCCAGGAGGCGAAGGATTACATCAAACTGGCCTTCAAAATCAGCGAGCAGTTCGACACACCGGTCTTTCTCCGTTCCACCACCAGGGTCTCCCATTCGAAATCGATCGTCGCCCTGGAGGAGCCGCAGAAGATCGAGGACACCACGGCCATCCGGCACGATGCCGAAAAATACGTGATGGTGCCGAACAACGCGCGCAAGCGCCGGGTCATCGTCGAGAAGCGGATGAAGGACCTGGAGAAATTCGCGGATTCCTTCCCCGAGAACCGGATGGAACTCAACAGCCCCGACGTCGGGATCATCACGGCGGGCATGCCCTACAACTACATCAAGGACGTGTTCCCGAACTTCTCGTATCTGAAGCTGGGGATGGTCCATCCGCTTCCCGACAACCTCATCCGGGAGTTCGCCTCGAAGGTGAAGAAACTGTACGTCGTCGAAGAACTGGACCCGTTCATCGAGGAGCATGTCCGCGCTCTCGGCATCCCGGTCACCGGCAAGGAGGTCTTCCCCTATACCAACGAGTTCGATCCGGGAATCGTGGAACAGGCCATCTGCAGCCCCGCCGTGGCGGCCCCGCCCCCGCAGGCGGCGGCCGTCCCGCCCCGCCCCCCGAACCTCTGCCCGGGGTGCCCTCACCGTGGATTGTTCTATGTCCTCGGAAAAATGAATGTTTTCGTAACCGGCGACATCGGGTGCTATACCCTTTCCTACATGAAGCCCCTGGAAGGGCTTCACTCCTGCGTCTGCATGGGGGCGAGCATCGGGATGGCCCACGGGATGAGCAAGGCCCTGGGGGAGAAAGGGAAGGGGAAGATCGTCGGAGTCATCGGCGATTCCACGTTTCTGCACTCCGGGATCACCCCGCTGCTCGACATGGCCTACAACCGGAGCAATGCGGTGATCGTCATCTGCGACAACCGGACGACCGCCATGACGGGCATGCAGGAGCATCCCGCCACCGGGTTCACGCTCCAGGGTGCAAAGACCATGGGGGTCGATCTGGTCAACCTGGCAAAAGCCCTGGGCATCGAATCCGTCCGGGTCGTCGATCCGTACAATCTCAAGGAAGTCCGGACGGTTATCAAGGAAGAGCTGGACAAGGACGGCCCTTCCGTCGTGATCGCGCGGCGCGCCTGCGCCCTTTTCAAAAGGGAGAAGGGCAAGGCGGCGAAGCCCTATGCCATCGATCCCGAGAAATGCACGGGTTGCCGTCTGTGTCTCGGCCTGGGTTGCCCTCCCATCTCGTGGAGGAGCCAAAAGGGCGACCTTCCGCCCGCGAAAGAGGGCGGCAAACCGGCAAAGAAGCAAGGAATCGCCAGCATCGACCGCAATCTCTGCAACGGATGCGGCTTGTGCCGGGAAGTGTGCAAGTCCGGCGCCATCATGGAGGAAAACTGACGTATGGATCAAACCACAAGGGGGATTCTCATAGCCGGCGTGGGGGGGCAGGGCATTCTGCGTGCCAGCGACATCCTGTGCCGGATATTCATGATCGCCGGCCTGGACGTGAAGAAGAGCGAAGTCCACGGGATGGCCCAGCGTGGCGGCTGCGTCACCAGCCATGTCCGTTACGGCCGG
>CAYOGU010000092.1:0-11641 GCA_964403345.1 uncultured Syntrophus sp.
CAGGGAACCGTCGGCTTTCTGGATCGTCTCATAGGCGATATCGACGGAGTTAGTCTTGATCATCGCCTTGGTCAGCGACTTGTCCGCGGCAAGATGCAGGTAGGTGAAGACGATCTGATCCTTGCGGATCATCCCGTATTCCGAAGGTTGCGGTTCCTTGACGTGCATCACCATCTCCGAGCGGGCATAGACTTCCTTGGCGGTCTTGATGATCTTGGCGCCGGAAGCGGCGTAATCCTTGTCCTCGAAACCGCTCCCCACCCCTGCGCCTTTTTCGACCAGGACAGTATGGCCTTGTCCGGTCATGACCTCGACGCCGGCCGGCGTCATGGATACCCGATTCTCCAATGTCTTGATCTCTTTGAGAATGCCTACAATCATCTTCCTCTCCTTTCTGATGGGTGCCGTCGCGGCGGGCGGCTCTTCACTACGGGATAAGGATAACCTGCGGCAACTTTAATCCCTCCAGAACATGGACTCTTCAACGGCCTTGACGAGCCGCTCCATGTCGGCCGGGTAGACATCTCCGATGTTGCCGATGCGGAAGGCGCTGGCCTTGGAGACCTTTCCCGGATAGATCACGAAACCCTTGGTCTTGAGCTTATCGTAGAATGTCTTGAAATCATATTTCGGGCTCTCGGGACTATAGAAAGAGGTGATAAAGTGTCCCTGGTAGGCGTCCGGCAGCAGCGTTTTGAACCCCAGTTTCCTCATTCCCGCTACGAGGGTTCGGTGGTTGTCGCGGTAGCGCGCCTCCCTTTTGGCGATCCCGCCCTCCTCCTCAAGTTCCTTCATGGCCTGGTGGAAGGCGCGCACCACGTGCGTCGGCGAGGTGTAGCGCCATTTCCCCTTGTCGTTTTCCATGGTGTTCCACTGATCGTAAAGATCCAGAGACAGGGAGCGGGCCTGCCCCTTGCAGGCCTTCAGGACATCCCGTTTGGCGATGACGAATCCGAACCCGGGGACGCCCTGGATGCACTTGTTGGCGCTGCTCACGATGAAATCGCAGTCGACGGCCTCAAGGTCGATGGCGATCCCGCCGAAGCTGCTCATCGCGTCCACGATGAAGACCTTTCCGTATCCCTTGACGATCTTGCCGATCTTCTCGATGGGGTTGAGCATGCCGGTGGTCGTCTCGGAATGGACGACGGCGACGTGGGTGATGGCCCGGTCGGACTTGAGCGTGGCCTCGAGTTTGTCCAGGTCGGGCGGATCCAGTTCCCCGCTGTCGTTGAAGACGCAATCGATCTTCAATGTCTTGGCGATCTGGACAATCCGGTCCCCATAGGCCCCGTTGGGGAGGACCAGCAACTTGCCTCCCGCGGGGAGCGCCGTGCCGATGGTGGCCTCCACGCAGAACGTCCCGCTTCCCTGCATCAGGACGCTGGTATAGCGGTCGGTCTTGTCGGTGGCAAGACGGGTCAGCTTGGTCCTGACCTCCTGGACGAGCATCTTGTAGTCGTCGTCCCAGGTGCACCAATCGCGCAGCATGGCCGCCTTCACGGTTTTCGTCGTGGAAAGCGGTCCCGGTGTCAGAAGCAGATAGGGGTTGTCCGGCAGATTCTTGATATCCATGTTGACCTCCTTGTCCAAAAGGGTCGGTTTCCGATCCCCGTTTGTAGAGAAACCCGATTGGGTCGAACTATCACGGGGATAGGTCTATACCTTTCATAATATAAGTCAAACTAATAATAATTATACAATGGATAAAGTGGGGTTATCAATCGGAGGGATGCATGCCCCTCGATCTGTCTGGCCGGGCCGGCTGGAAGGCGGGGGATGCGCTCAGACCGGTACAGCGAAGAGATCGTAGTCGTCAGCGGCGGTGATCCGGCAGGTCACGATCTCGCCCCGGTTCGGGGTGCCCCCGAGAAGGTGCGTGACGCCGTCGATCTCCGGCGCCTGACGGCGGCAGCGGCCGACCCGTGTGGAACCGGCCAACTCTCCTGGGCCTTCAATGAGAACCTCTTGGAGCGACCCGACGAGGGTACTGTTGATTTCCCGGGAGATCAAGGCCTGCTCTTCCATCAGGAGTTCTCGACGCCGTTCCTTTTCACGCTCCGGGATGCGCGAGGGGATCGCCGCCGCCCGGGTCCCCTCCTCGCGGGAATAGGTGAAAACTCCCAGATGGTCGAAGCGGACCTCCCGGATGAAGGCCAGGAGCTTCTCGAACCTCCTGGCGGTCTCCCCGGGAAAGCCGACGATGAGGGAGGTCCTGAGGGCGAGACCGGGGATGATCGTCCGGGCGTTTCCGACGACCTCCCGGATCAGGGCGTTGCCGCCTCTTCTGCCCATCACCCCGAGGACGGCGTCGTCGCAGTGCTGGATAGGCAGGTCGATGTAGTCGCAGATCTTCCCTTCTTCGGCGATCGTCCGGAGCAGACTGTCCGTCACATGAGCCGGATAGGTGTACAGGAGGCGGATCCAGGCCAGCCCAGCGATTCCGGCGAGCTCGTGCAGCAGGGTCTCCAGCGTCGGCTTTCCCTTCAGGTCGCGTCCGTAAACGGTCGTGTCCTGGGCGGTGACGATCAGTTCCCGAACCCCCTTAGCGGCGAGGCCCTCCGCTTCCCGGACGATGTCGTCGACGGGCCGGCTCCTGGCCTTTCCCCGGATCTGGGGGATGACACAGTAGGCGCAGCGGTTGGAGCAGCCGTCGGCGATCTTGATGTAGGCACTCGCCCCCCCCTCCGGAACCAACCTCCGGTGGCCGGCGTTCATCAGAAAGGTCGGCTTGCCGATGAAGGAACGTCGCCGGCAAGGACCAGGCGGGGATCCCAGGAGGCGGTCCAGATGCCGGGTGATGTTCGGAACCTCGCTGACGCCAAGGAAGAGATCGACCTCCGGCAGGGCCTCCTCCAGGCCCCGGGCATAACGCTGGGGCAGGCATCCGGTCACGACCAGGTGGGTGCAGGGTCCCTTCCCCCGGCTTTTCCAGGCCGCCATTCGGAGGATCTCCTCGATCGATTCCTCCTTGGCCGGCAGGATGAATGCACAGGTGTTGACGAGGACCACAGAGGCCTCTTCGGGCCTGTCCGTGAGGACGTAGCCCCCGTCGATCAGGGCCGCACCCATCACCTCGGAATCGACCAAGTTCTTGGGACAGCCCAGGCTGATGAGGTGAACCTTCTTGACGTGCATCTGGGGGATCGCTCTCCTGTTCCGGTCAGTGCGGGAGCTTGCGCGCAAGGACCTTGCGCGGCTTGGCCCCGTCCGAGGGGCCGACGACCCCTTCCGCCTCCATCCGGTCTATGATTCTCGCCGCCCGGTTGTAGCCGATCTTTAGATACCGCTGGACCAGGGAAATCGAGGCCTGTCCGAGGTCCGTCACCAGTTCCACGGCTTGGTCGTATTTCTCGTCGAAATCCCCTTCCGGCCTCTCCTCGCTCTGGTCCGGCTCGAAGGCCGTGATCGACTCGTCGTAGGCGGGCTTTCCCTGCCTCTTGACGAAATCGACGATCCGTTCGATCTCGGCGTCCGAAACATAGGCGCCGTGGATCCGGACCAGTCTGGAGGCGCCGGGTGGGACGAAGAGCATGTCCCCGGCCCCCAGCAGCTTTTCCGCGCCGAGCTGGTCGAGAATCGTCCGCGAATCGACCTTGGAGGAGACCTGGAAGGAGATCCGCGTGGGGAAGTTGGCCTTGATGACCCCCGTGATGACGTCCACCGAGGGCCGCTGGGTCGCCAGGATCAAGTGGATCCCGGCGGCCCTCGCCATCTGGGCCAGGCGGGTCAGGGACTCCTCCACGTTTCTCTGGGCGACCATCATCAGATCCGCCAGCTCGTCGATGATGATGACCAGGTAGGGGAGGCGTTCGGGGAGGGACTCCGTCCGTCCCTCACCTGGCGCCGGGACCTCCGCCGGTCCGGCAGAGGCAAGATGCCCGTCTTCTTCACCCCCCGCCGTGAGGAAACCGGACTCCGGGACATCAACCGGATTCTTGGGCTCGGGGGCCGGAGACTGTCCGGCGCGCAGTTGGTTGAAGGCCTCGATGCTCTTCACGCCCGCCTCGCCGATGATCCGGTAACGGCGCTCCATCTCCTCGACGGCCCATCTCAGGACGAGAGAGGCCTGCTTGGGGTCGACGACGACGGGGTGCAGCAGGTGGGGGATTCCCTCGTAACCGGACAATTCCAACCTCTTGGGGTCGATCATGAGGAACTTGACCTCGTCGGGGGGGACCTTGAAGAGGATGCTGCAGATCATGGCGTTCAGGGAGACGCTTTTGCCGGAGCCGGTCGTCCCGGCGATCAGCAGATGGGGCATCCGGATGAGGTCGGCTACCACCGGGGCTCCGACGATATCCTCGCCCAGGGCGATGGGGAGGCGGCAGGGCGAATCCTTGAAGGCCGCATGGTCGAGGACGTCCCGCAGTCTCACCGACTCCCTTTCCTGGTTCGGGATTTCGATGCCGATGGCTCCCTTGCCCGGGATCGGGGCGATGATGCGGATGCTGGGGGCGCGCAGGGCCAGGGCGAGATCGTCGGAGAGGTTGGTGATCTTGTTGATCTTCACGCCGGGGGCCGGTTCGAGTTCGTACATGGTGATGACCGGTCCGGGCTTCACCTCGACCACCTTTCCCTCGACGCCGAAGTCGGAGAGCTTCTTTTCGAGGGTTTGGGAATTGGCGATCAGGCTTTCCCGCTTGATCCGGGTCTCTCTCCGTTCGAGGCGGTCGAGCAGGGTCAGGGGCGGAAGTTTGAATTTTCCGTTCACGCGGCTTCCGAACTCGAAGTGGGTCTGTTCGGCCTTCCGCAGTTTTTCCTTGAGGGTTTCCTGCCGGGTCTCTTCAGCGATGGGCGCGGGTTCTTCGCTGATCGGCACGGAGGACTCCTTTTTCCTCTTGAGCCTTTCGCCCATGCTGGCCAGGAGCCGTCGTCCCGCCGCGGCAGCGGCGGCGGCGAGCGCAGCGGTCTTCTGCGCGAAGCCCACGATCGAAAATTCAAAGAGGATCAGCAGGGCTATGACCATGGCCAGGACCAGAACGATCAGGGATCCCGCCAGATGCAGATGGGCGTTCAGGAGGTCCGCCGTGACCTTTCCCAGGAGGCCCCCGGCGTACAGGGAAACGCCATGGATGATCAACTTTCCAATGAGCAGCGCGAAAATCCCGGACGTGGCGAGGATCAGGCCGGCTGTCCCGGTGATCAGAGCCACCCCGGTCCGGAAGTGGGGCTCGCGGAAATACCGAAGGGCGATTACCAGGAGCATGGCCGGCAGCCAGAGGATGCCGACTCCGACCATCCAGAGCAGGATGTCCGCCGTATAGGACCCGATGGGGCCGGTCAGGTTGTGGGTCGAGAGGCTCTCGGGGACGAAGTGTCTGAGGGAGGGGTCCTGGGGATGATAGGAGACGACGGCCAGGATAAGGAACAGGGCCAGGGCTAGGCACGTCACGCCCTTGATCTCCGCTGCTCTTCTCTGAAAAGGGTTTTTCCCGTTCATCGTCTCCCCTCCGGCCGGCTCGGGCCCGCCTGCCTTCGTCTAAGGTTGCAGACTCCGGAGGACCAGGGTTGCGGCACCGGCGAACCAGCAGTAGTAGGCGAAGGGCCCGAGGCCGCTCCGATTGATCAGGGCGAACAGGAGTTTCAGAGCCAGAAGCCCCGTTCCCGCCGCCGCGAGAAACCCCACCCCCAGGGCCACCCATTCCGTGGCGGAGGGGGGCGCCATTTCGGCCACCTTCAGGACCACGGCGCCGGCGATGGCCGGGATGGACAGGAGGAACGAAAAGCGGGCCGCCGTGTCCCGCTTGAGCCCCCGAAAGATCCCGAAGGCCATGGTGGACCCCGATCTCGATATTCCCGGAACCAGCGCCACGGCCTGAACCAGACCGATAACGATTCCGTCTCCGAGATTCATCTCGTCTTCGCCGCGGAGGGCCTTCTTGACCCTGTCGGAGAGAAAAAGCAGAAACCCCGTGACGAGGAGCATGGCGGCCGTCGTCTCGACGGAATCGAACAGGGCCTCAATCTGGTCCTTGAAGAGGATCCCGAGCGCCCCGGTCAGGAATGTGGCCACGACGATCAGGAGGGCGATCCGCCGATTGGCCCGCCGCTCTTTTCCCCATTCGGCTCCGGATAGGGCCGCCTGTCCCCGGGACGGCAGGAGGGAGGCGACGATCGCCAGGATCTCCCGCCTCAGGAAGAAGATAACGGAGATCAGCGTCCCCAGATGGAGGATCACGTCGAACAGGACCGTCGGCGGTTTGAAATCCGGGATCCATGCCGGAACGATCACCAGGTGCGCCGAGCTGCTGACCGGGAGCGGTTCCGTCAGCCCCTGGACGATCCCCAGTATGACGGCTTGAAGGGGTGTCACTGGACGACCTTCCCCGGGACCGCCGGGTCGGGCTTCTCCCCGGAAAGGCCGCTCCGGTCTTGAAAGTTGCGGATGATGATGTTGCGGACCTTCTCGATCAGCTCGCCCCGCGTCTCAATGGTGTATCCGCTCACCTCCACAGGCCGGTCGACCACCATGGTGATCGTTCCCGGTTTGACGACGAGGCTGCGCTTCGGCATGATCTCGTGGGCGCCGATGATCGAGATGGGGGTGATGGGGACTCCGGCCCGGATGGCCAGATGAAACATCCCCTGTTTGAAGGCCTTGATCGTCCCGTCTTTGCTGCGGGTCCCCTCGGGGAAGGTAACGACCGATTTCCCCTCCCGGATCTTCTGGGCCGCTTCATCCAGGCTTTTCAGGGCCCTCTCGTGGTTCTGCCGGTCGATCTCGATGTATCCCGCGTTCCTCATGGCTTTGCCGAAGATGGGGATCTTGAAGAGCTCTTTCTTGGCGATCCAGCGGAATTGGCCGGGGATATGGGCCAAGACAATCAGGATGTCGAAATCGCTCTGGTGGTTGGCCATGAAGATCTGCGGTTTGCCCATCCGGACATTTTCCAGGCCGATCACCTTCACCTTGGTTCCGGCCAGCCAGAGAAGCATCCTCGCCCACAGGTTGGCGATCCGGTGTACCTTGTTCTCGCCCGGTGAAATAAGGGGGAACAGAAAGGCGCACGTCGACATGAAAGCGGTGACCGCGACGCCGACGGCGACCAGGAGTGCGGAACGAAGCATCATCGTGTCCCAAAGACTGCGAATCGGTAATGGTTGAAAAATCCCCAAAGATAACTGCGAATTTCTACTTGATTCCGCCCGTGAAGTCAATACGGAATGTTGCTGATTCCCCGCCCTCCGTCGCTCCGTCATGCCCATTCGGCGCTGCTTGGCAAATGGCCGGATCCCCAATGGTGAAAAAGGATTGACAAACCAGGGGCGGGGTAATAGCATAACGCGCCACGAAATAAGGCCTTTTAGCCGAGCTTTCGAAGCAGGACGTATATGAAGCGGATCATGAGCAGGAAGAGGGCATTGGAGATCATGGAGAACTTTCCACGGTCCGGTGTCCTGGTCGTCGGAGATATCATGGCGGACCATTTCATCTGGGGGCGGGTCTCGAGGATTTCCCCCGAAGCGCCGGTCCCCGTGGTGGAGGTCAGCAAGGACCGCTTCATGCTGGGGGGCTGCGCCAACGTCCTCAACAATGTTTTTGCCATGGGGGGCCGGGTCCATCTGGCCGGCGTGGTCGGCTGCGATGAAACGGGCAGGCGGTTGCTGTCCGAGTTTGAAGCGCGGGGCGTGGCCACGGACGGGATCGTCGTGGAAAAGGGCCGCCCAACGACGCTCAAAACGCGGATCGTGGCGCACGGTCAGCAGGTGGTCCGGTTTGATCAGGAGGATCGCAGGCCGCTCACGTCCGGGAGTGTCCAAAAGATCCTCGCCTATATCCGGTCGTTGCGGGACGATCTGGGCGCCCTGGTCATCTCCGATTACAGCAAGGGGGTGATCACCCGTCCCCTGCTCGAGGGGATCCGCAGGGAGGTGGCCGGACGGCCAATCTTCACCTGCGTGGACCCGAAACAGAGGGACTTTTCCCTTTACGAGGGTTTTGACATCATCACCCCCAACCATTACGAGGCCGGTCATGCGGCGGGGGAGGAGATCCTCAATGGTCAGGACCATGTCCGAGTGGGCATGAAACTGATGAAGAGCTTCTCCTTCAAGGCCCTGCTGATCACTCGGGGAGAATCGGGCATGAGTCTCTTTGAGAGGGACGGCGGGGTGAGGCATACGGCCTTTCCGACCGAGGCGCGGGAGGTCTTTGACGTGACCGGTGCTGGCGATACGGTCATCGGGGTGTTCGCCCTCTGCATGGCCGCGGGAGCCTCTTTCCGTGAGGCGGCCTATCTGGCCAATCATGCCGCCGGAATCGTGGTGGGCAAGGCGGGAACGGCGACCGTCACACGAGAGGAACTGAAAAAAGTCCTATGAGTGAACCGCAGCCGGCCGAGGCCGTCAAACTGGTGGCCAGCCTCTTTTCCAGGGATGGCGGCGTGCTGGCCGAGGCGATCGCGGCCCTGTCCGAGCAGTATGGCAGGGCCGACTTCATCAGCAACCCGGTACCCTTCGACTATACCGATTACTATGCCGGGGAATTCGGCGATTCCCTGATCCGCCGCTTTGTCGCTTTCGAGGACCTCATCCGTCCCGAGGCTCTGGCCGATATCAAGCTCTGGACCAACGGCTTGGAGGGGAGGCTGTCCCGGGAGGGGCGCAGGAGGGTGAACATCGATCCCGGCTATATCGCCAAGGCCCACCTCATCCTGGCCACGGGAAAGGGATACACCCATCGGCCTTATCTCAGGGACGGCATCTACGCCGACCTTACCCTGGTGTATCGGGACAGGACCTTTCATCCCCTGCCCTGGACCTATCCGGACTACGCCAGCCCCGAGATGACCGGCATGCTGATCCGGATCCGCGAGCGGTATCTGCTACAGCTCAAGGGTGCGGCAGACGGTGGGACTCTGGACGGCCTAGGGAAGGCGACGGTTTCCTGAGCGGGCATGGGCCCGCAAGCGAGGAGGTGACGAGATGATCAAGAGCATGACTGGATACGGGAGGGCCGAGGCGGTCCTGATGGGAAGGAAATTTGCGGTGGAGATGAAATCCGTCAACCATCGCTATCTGGAGGTTTCCCTGCGGCTGCCCGGGATGCTCTCGCCGCTGGAGGCCGATATCAAGAAACGGATTGGGGAACAGTTTTCCCGGGGACGGATCGAGGCGACCGTCCGCATCGACATGGAGGGGACGGAGGTGGCTGGCCGGTATGCCTTGAACCTTTCCCTGGTGCGCAATTATCACGCCCTCCTCGGCCAGCTCAAGGAGGAACTGAAGCTGGATGGTCAGATCTCCCTGGCGATGATGGCCGGTTTCCGGGATATCTTCGTCCCCACTGAACCCATCCAGGATCCGGCGGCGCTCTGGGAAGGACTCTCCGGGGTCCTCGACGATGCGATCCAGATGCTGACCGAGATGAGGCTGAAGGAGGGGCAGAGCCTCCAGCGGGACTTGACGGGACGTCTGGAACTGATCGGCGGTTCGCTGGAAGGGATTGCCGCTAGGACGCCACAGGTGGTGGTCGAATACCAGAAACGGCTTGAAGAGAGAATCCGGGAACTGACGGGGGGCATGGTTGTCGATGAGTCGCGTCTGCTCCAGGAGGTGGCCATCATGGCCGAGAAGAGCGACATCACCGAAGAGGTCGTCCGCTTCCGAAGCCATATCGGCCAGTTCAACGAACTGATGGCGGCGGGTGACGGGGTCGGAAGAAAGATCGACTTTCTGATCCAGGAGATGGGCCGGGAAGTCAACACGATCGGCTCCAAGAGCGGAGATGCGGAGATATCGAGGGCCGTCATCGAGATCAAGAGCGAGTTGGCCAAGCTGCGGGAGCAGGTGCAGAATGTCGAATGACCAACCAGAACGCCCACACGGTTTGCTCTTGACCGTTTCGGCCCCTTCCGGTGCGGGAAAGACGACGATCTGCAGGGAATTCCTGCGGCTCTTCCCGGATGTCCGTTTCTCCGTCTCCTGCACCACCCGCCCGCCACGTCCAGGAGAAGTGGATGGGAAGGACTACGTTTTCCTGACGAGAGAGGCCTTTCGCGAACGGATCGACCGGGGGGAATTCGTTGAGTGGGTGGAGAACTACGGGGAGCTCTACGGGACATCGAAAAGAACGATGGACGTCTTTCTGGAACAGGGGACGGACCTGCTGCTGGACATCGAACCCCGCGGGGCCAGGGCGATCCGGGAACACTATCCCCGGGGGATCTTCGTCTTCATCCTTCCCCCCTCCCTGGCGGAGTTGAAGGCCCGGCTGGCCAAGCGGGGAGAGCGTGCCGCAATGATGGAACGCCGCCTGCGGACATCCCAGGATGAAATTAGCGAAGCCTTGTGGTATGATTACGTCATCTTCAACGAGACACTCAAGGAGGCTGTGGACCAGTTCCGGTCCATCTATGTGGCGGAAAGATGCCGCCGGGATCGCTTCGAGAAGCGGATCTCGGCGTTTCTGGACGGGGCCGGATGAGGGGCCCTGCCGCCGGTTGTCAGGGGATCGCCGGACCTTTGCCATGGTTTCCGACGACCGGTTGAAGGATCGTGATTGAATCAATGAGGAGGTTGACAACATATGGCCAGAATCACCGTGGAAGATTCCCTTCGGGTGGCAAAGAACCGTTTTGCCCTCGTCCTGCTCACCGCGCAGCGGACCCGGCAACTCCTGAAGGGTTCGCAGCCCTTGACGGACCCGAGGAACAACCGGGAGATCGTGATCGCCCTCAGGGAGATCGCGGCGGAGAAGGTCACTTATGCACACCCCGACGGACTCAAGGGGGTGCGGGCGGAGTTCAAATCGATTCCCGATGAAACCGAATTTATCGGTGACGAGGAATACCTTGATTGACAATCCCCGGGAGAGACTGATCTTCGCCCTGGATGTGGGCGGTGGCCTCGATGAGGCCCTCCTCTGGGTCGATCGGCTGTGGGATCACGTCGGCCTTTTCAAGGTCGGCAAGGAGTCCTTCGTCCGGTACGGGATCCAGATCGTCGAACGAATCCACGTCCGCGGGGGACGGGTCTTTCTCGACCTGAAGTTTCACGACATCCCCAACACCGTGGCCCGTGCGGCGGAGGCCGCTTTCGATCTGGGGGTGGCGATGTTCAACCTGCATGCCCTGGGCGGAAGACAGATGATGCAGGAGACTGTCAACGCCGTTCATCGCCGGGCCGAAACCGCTGGCAAGCCCCGGCCGGTTATCCTGGCCGTGACGGTCCTGACGAGCCTGTCGGACTCCGACCTGGGGATGTTTGGATTCAACCGGGGGACGCGTGAAACGGCTCTCGGACTGGCCCGTCTGGCCCAGGATGCAGGCGTCTCGGGCGTCGTGGCCTCTGCGGAGGATGCCGCCGACATCCGCAAGGCTTGCGGCGAGTCCTTTTGGATCGTGACCCCCGGAATCCGCGGGGTCAAGGCCGTTGCAGGCGACGATCAAAAAAGGATAGTGGCGCCCTGCGAAGCCATCCGGAACGGGGCCGACTATCTGGTCGTCGGCAGGCCGATCCGTCAGGCGGAGGATCCTGCCGCAGAGGCGGACGGGATCGTCGCCGAAATCGGCCGGGGATTAGCGCTCCGCGCCGGGAGATAGGCCCGTTCGATTCCCCCTTGCTCGCGGGGGCGGCGATGGTCCGGAGGGATGTCGTGCAGGTGGTTTATGGCATCAACCCGCTCCTGGAGATTCTC
>CAYOGU010000093.1:0-11555 GCA_964403345.1 uncultured Syntrophus sp.
TCTGTCGGAGGATGGGGACGCACGTCGAAAGCGTCATGAAACGCCAAATGGAGGTGACCCATGGTGGAGAGATCGCGGATCAGATTCAATCCAGTAACAGGGGAAATCGAAGTCGAGGGGCCGGAGGCCTTTGTCAAGACCTACTTCCGTAAGCTTCAGCAGCAGCTTGCCGATGGGGGGCCTTCAGGGGCACGACCGGTTGGGAAGGCGGCCCGGCGGGCGGCCATCGCGGCGAAATCCAAGGCGGGGGGCGTTAAGAACAAGGGCAGAAAGGGGACCTTCTCGGACAGGGTCGTTACCCTCATCCGGCAGAGTCAGGAAGGGATGACGACAGCCACCCTCAAAGCCAAAACAGGCCTCACCGAGAAGCAGATCTGGGGTATCATCTACCAGGCGGAAAAACAGGGAAAGATCAAGAAAACGAAACGGGGCCTTTACCTGGCGGCATAAATGCCGAAGACGGCCCGTCCGGATCCTCATTCGAGTTCCGCGTATAGCTTTTCGACCATCTCCATGATATTGCTGGCCGTCATGATCGGGCGGCCGACAACGATCAGGTCGGCTTCGGTCCTGACGGCCTCCTTGACGGACGCGATCCGGACCTGGTCGTTCCGCTCCCGGTACCAGGACGGCCTGATTCCGGTGCAGATCTTCTTGACGGGGTTGTCCTGGATGAAGTTGAGGTCTTTAACGGAACCCATGATATACTCGTAGTTATTCATCAGGGCGATGTCCGAAAATGCACGGACGATCTCTTCATGGGTCTTGTCGTAGATCCATTTGATCTCGAGGTCGGTAAAGGAGGTCAGAGCCGTCACCCCGGCGATATATTTGACCAGCGCCGGGTCCTTCGGTCGGTAATTCGACGAGCAGTGGACCGTGACGATGTCAGCTCCTGCTCCGGCCAGTTTGGTGATGCTGTTTTCCATGGTGGAGGGGATGTCGTGGAGTTTGACATCGACCATGATCCCCAATTTGTATTCGTTCTTCAGGGATGAGATGATCTTGGTGACGTCCCCGCTGTAGATCATGTCGCCGATCTTGATCCCCCAGATCATCTTTTTCTCGTATGCCTTCGACAAGGTGTCGAAATATCCTTTTCCCTTCGCCTCGCTGTAGGTGATGCCATCCACTGCCACGATCAGTTGGGTCATGGGGTCCTCCTTAGTTCCATGGGTTTGGATCGTCTCCCCTGTACCATCGGCTGAGATCACAGGGCCGATGGAGGAACGGCCGTCATCTCGGGCAGTATAGGGCTGCATCCTGCGGATGTCAACGGAATTTGGCTGGAAAGCGGGATTGGAGATCAGGCTCCTTATCCGGGCAGAAATCGGCTGGCGAACTTGACGATCCGACGGTACAGGGAAAGAGAGGAGCGGATGGCCCCTAGGGCCTCGCGGGCGGCCTCCTCTCCTTTGCCGATCAGGTCCCCTGCCCGGCTGTAGTCCATCCAGTGGATGTCCCCCACCTTGGGCCGGATGACCACATCCGCATCCCTCAGTTCCTCGTCCTCGAGCGTGCTGGCCGTGATTTCCCCGGCCCGGTAGAAGATCCCCTGCGCTGTTTCCATCTCCGGAGGCGGCAGCTCCCGATCCACCGTGACCGCGATGACGACATCGGCCCCTGCCTCCCGGGTGGCATGGACGGGGACAAGGCTGGTGACGCCGCCGTCCGCCAGGAGCCATTGGCCCTGACGGACAGGCTCCACCGCCCCGGGGACGGCGCAGCTTGCCAGGACGGCCGTGCGCAGAGAGCCTTCCGAGAAGACGATTTTTCTCCCTGTGATCAGGTCCGTCGCCACGGCCCGGAAGGGGATGCGGGTCTGCCGGATCTCCAGATCGGGGATGAAATAGTGGATCATGGAGCTGAAGTCCTCACTGGGCAGGAGTGAAGGACTGAAAAAGGTCCTGAGGAGGTAATAACGACTGGTCAGGAGATTCCGGGCCTTGGCCAGGAACCCTTTCTGCTGGGTCGATACGGCCGAGCCAAGGGATTTGAGCGTGGAGGCATTGAATTCGGGACTCCGGAGGTAGGCTTCCACTTTCGCCTGGATTTCGGCGGGCGACTGTCCGCATGCATAGGCTCCCCCGATCAGGGCACCGGCGCTGGTTCCCACGATGACATCGACGTCGATCCGTTCCTGTTCCAAGATCTTGAGGACGCCGATATGCGAAAATCCGCGGACGCCGCCCCCGCCGAGGGCCAAACCGACTGTCTTATCCTTCCATTTCATGCCGCGGTCCGCCGCTCTCTCCGCTATGAGGCCTCTTGTTTCAGGTCATTCGAGGGGATTGCAGGAAGAGTCGTGCCGCAAAGCCCTTCCGTCGAGTGGGATGACGGGCGCCGGCACCTGAGGGGTGAATCCTAGGGATACCAAACGGCCGGTGCGGGGGGGATGCCGCAAGAACCCCTTGCCGCACCGGCCTTGGATCTTAGTTGCCGCTACCCGAGACCGTCTTTCCCCACCAATCCTCCGACTTGGACTGCTCGACGTCCTGCTGCTCAACTTTCTGGTATCCCCAGATGCTGAACTTCATATGATCCCAGTCCCTGTACAGGGTGTTGTGTTCGTAGTATCCCGACTCCTTAGCAGCCGCGCCGCAGCCGGCCAGGAAAAGCAACATTAGAGTGACGGCTAACAATCTCTTCATAATATTTCTCCTTTCTGAAAATCGTTTTGTGCCTCTGCCGGGAATGACTATGGCGACAGAATGCGGTTATTAGGGGACGATAACCTCTTGTTGAAGAATATAACGGATATCGACCGGTGTCAATGGGAATGGTATTCAGTTGAGTGGAGCCGGACTGGACCATAGAAGTGGAGAAAGATCCTTCCTGATGGTGCCCGAGACTGGGGATGAAACGGCAAAAAAGGCTTGTATTTTTGCCGAAAATTTCTTAATAAGAAACGTCTATGCCTTGGACCGCCGAGAGCGTTCCAGACGGGCACGGTGGGTATCCCGGATCCGGGCCGGTCCATATATTCCCCGGCTTTCCATCGGTAACGGTCGAGAGCCTTGAGCTCCAGCCATTTCGAGGCTCTTAATAAATCTCTGCAGAAGTGCCAATAGGGAGGAATGGTGATGGGTGAGGGGATATCGGATTACACCAAGTTCTGTGTCGATCTGCGCCGGCAGATGTGGATGGCCGGGGTGGAGGAGGAACTCCGCCGCCTGATCTGGCAGATCGCGGTGACGGGCAAGTACATCTCGGCAAAGATCCACGAGTCGAACCGGAAACTGGCAGGATTCAAGAACATCTACGGCGAGGATCAACTGTCACTGGACCGGAGCGCCGACGATATCCTCAAGAATCAACTCCAGTATTCGGGATTCGTCCGGGAATACGCCTCGGAGGAGCAGGACGTCGTGGTGCTCATCGGCAAGGGACGGGAGCAGTACTTCGTTACGGCGGACCCGCTGGACGGTTCATCCCTCGTCGATACCAATCTGGCAATCGGGACGATCATTGGCATCCACAAGGAATCGATCTTCGCCCGCGGAAGGGATTCGATGGTGGCCGCGCTCTACATCACCTACGGTCCGCTCATCACGATGGTCTATTCCGCCGGGAAGGGAACCCACGAGTTCGTCCTGAACCGGGAAGGAGAGTACGTTCTCTCCCAGGAGCATATCACCCTCAATGAAAAGGGCTCCATCTACAGCCCGGGAGGGCTTCGGAAGGACTGTACGGAGGGGCACCAGAAGTATCTGGAGTATCTCGAGGCAGAAGGATACAAGCTTCGCTACAGCGGCGGGTTCGTCCCGGACATCAATCAGGTCCTCATCAAACGGGGGGGGATCTTCACCTACCCTGCCCTGAAAAAGAGCCCCCGCGGAAAACTGCGTCTCCTCTTCGAACTACAGCCGATGGCCTTCATCATCGAGCAGGCCGGCGGGATCGCCACGGATGGTGCCGATGCGATCCTGTCCCTCCAGGTCGAGGACTTGGAACAGCGCTCCCCGATTTACATCGGAAGCCGTTTTGAAGTGGAAAAGGCCATGTCCTTTTTATCCGCCAACCCTTGAACAGCGGGGGAGGCTTCTGGGAGGCTTCCCACCTAACAGCGAGGTGATGCCGATGAGCTACAACAGTCTAGACCAATTGAAGAAAGGGATGGAGGGCATCCTGGCGATTGCCGGAGACAAGATCAAAATTCTGGACGAAAGGCGTCTGCGCGGTGAACTGATCGATCCGCTCGTCCGGACAGCCGTTTTTGCCCAGGAGGAGGGGGTGCGGAAGGCCGCTCGGTGGATCATCCGGCAGGCGGCTGCTGCCGCCGGGATCTTCTCCGCTTCGATTCAAGGCCTTTATGATGCGATGGGCCGCGGAGAGGTTTCCGGATTTACCGTGCCGGCGATCAATATCCGCGCGCTCACCTACGACACGGCCCAGGCGGTCTTCAGAGCCGCACGAGCGGCTGATGTCGGGGCGATGATCTTCGAGATCGCCCGCTCGGAGATCGATTACACCCGCCAGCGGCCGGAGGAATACACCTGCGTCGTGACCGCGGCCGCCTTGAAGACAGGATACAAGGGGCCTCTCTTCATGCAGGGAGACCATTTCCAGATTGGGGTCAAGAAATACGCGAAGGATCCGGAAGGTGAACTCAAGGCCGTCAAGGACCTGATCTGGGAGGCGATCGATGCCGGTTTCTACAACATCGACATCGACACCTCGACCCTCGTCGACCTGAAGGAAGCGACGGTGAAGAAACAGCAGAGGCTCAACTACAGCCTTGCCGCCGAACTGACGACGATGATCCGGGACCTGGAGCCCCAGGGGATCACCATCTCCGTCGGCGGAGAGATCGGAGAGGTCGGCGGAAAGAACAGCACGGTGGAGGAGCTCAGCGCCTTCATGGAAGGCTACCGGGAAACCCTGGACAAGAGCGGGACGGATCTGAAGGGGATCAGCAAGATCAGCGTTCAGACGGGAACGACCCACGGCGGGGTTCCCATGCCCGATGGGAGCATTGCCAAGGTCAAGCTCGATTTTGAGACCCTTGAGAAACTCTCGGCAGCGGCGCGGAAGCAGTACGGGCTTGCCGGTGCGGTGCAGCATGGAGCCTCCACGCTCCCCAACGAGGCCTTCGACCGGTTCCCCCCGACCGGCACGGCGGAGATCCATCTGGCCACGGGGTTCCAGAACATCATTTACGACAGCGCCCACTTCCCGGCTGCCCTGCGTGCCGAGATCTATGAGTATCTGAAGCGTGAAGCGGCCTCGGAGAAGAAGGAGGGGGATACGGAGGAGCAGTTCTACTACAAGACCCGCAAGAAAGGGGTCGGCCCATTCAAACAGCAAATGTGGGACCTCCCCGAAGCGGTCCGGGCCGCCCTCGGCCGGGAACTGGAGGCCCAGTTTGCACTCCTCTTCGGGAAACTCAATGTGGGCAAGACGCTGGCGACGGTGAACCGCTTCGTGAAACCCGTGGATGTCCCGCTTCCGCCTCCGGCCTCTCTGGCCTGAAGTCTGTCCGCAGTCTGTTCATGGAAGGGGGGACATCCGTCCCCCCTCTTTTTTCTTGACAACAATTCCTCGTCCGATATAGCCTGCATTCCAGAATACGGATATTCGTTTCATATTGCGAAACCACGTGTAGATGCGGTTATGGACCAGGGGTCTTTGATCAGACCTCAAGGGCAGTTCCGCCACTGCCGCTGTGAACCATGCGACCCGCCCGGGAACATCCCCACGGAAGCCATTCAACGGGAGAGACGGGCGGCCCCGGTTTTCCCAAGAGATGGAAGGTTAGGGCGTGAGCCAGAAATTCCAGGAGCACAACGGAGGCACAAACAGCACAGACTATATGAAGGAGGGTGATATGCGAAGAAGGATCGTACTGCTGGTATCCCTGTTGGTGATCTTTGGGCTTGCCACCACGGTTTCTGCCCAGAAGAAGTCAGATTTTCCGAGGAAGGCTGTTACCGTAATCTGTCCTTGGACTGCAGGAGGCGGGACGGACGTCCTTCTCCGCGCCCTGTCGAAGGAAACGGAAAAATACCTCGGACAGTCGATCACGGTCATCAACAACACGGGTGGCGGTGGCGGCATCGGCCATGCGGCCATCATGAACGCTGCACCCGATGGTTACACCCTGGGCATGATCACCTTCGAGCTCAACTCCCTTCCCCCCCAGGGGCTGATCCCCTTCACCTACAGGGATTTCGATCCCCTGATGCGGATCAACGCAGATGCACCGGCCCTGACCGTGAAAAAGGATTCGCCTTTTAAGGATGTGAAGGACTTCGTCGCCTATGCGAAGGCCCATCCCGATGAAATCGCGATCGGCAATTCCGGCCCCGGTTCTGTCTGGCATATTGCCGCGGGCCTGATGGCCCAGAAGACCGGGATCAAGGTCAAATATGTCCCCTTTGACGGCGCTGCACCGGCGGTGACCTCGCTGGTCGGCGGTCATATCCAGGCAGTCTCCGTAAGCGTGGCCGAGGTGCGCGCCCAGGTGGATGCCGGCAATCTCAAGATCCTCGGCGTCATGGACAACCAGAGGGCCTCCCTCTACCCCAATGTCCCGACATTCAAGGAGCAGGGCATCGACGTGACCTTCTATACCTGGCGCGGCCTGGCCCTTCCCAAGAAAGTGGACCCCAAGATCAGGGCTATCCTGGGAGATGCCTTCAAGAAGGCATTTGATTCCAAGGAATTTCAGGATTTCGCCAAGAAGGTCGCCCTCAACCTGGCCTACCAGGACGACAAGGATTTCACGAAATTCCTCGAGACGAATGCCCGGGACGTCGAGGCGGTCATGAAGACATTGGGACTTACAAAGAAGTAGTCTCGATCTGAAACCATTGGGGCAAAGGCTGTCCCTTTGCCCCAATTTTCTGCCATCCTGCCTGTCCTGTTGCCGGCAGGAAGGAGGTTTTGTGAAGCACGTGGACATTGTCTCCGGCGTGATCGGCGTCCTGATCGGCGCCTATGTCCTCATCACGTGCCGGTCCTTTCCCCCGGATGTGGTGATGAAGATCGGCCCCGCCTTCTTTCCGGAGATCCTGGCGTGGGGACTGGTCGTCTTCAGCGCCCTTCTGGTCCTGCAGGCCATCCTCGGGAAGGTCAGCGGCACGTTCGAAAAACTGAGCCTCCGGCAGAAGGGGACGCATCGGATCCTCCTGTCGGTTGGCGTCATGATCGTCTATTGCGCCATCCTCAAACCGGTGGGATTCATCCTTGCAACGATCCCCTTCATCGTCTTTTTCATGTTCCTTCTCGGAAACCGGAATAAGTTCCAGTATCTGTGGGTACCGATTGCCATCACAATCGGCGTGTATCTCGTCTTTGAGAAAGTGCTCGTTCTTTCGCTCCCCAACGGACTGCTTGACTTCATCCTCTAAGGATGAAGCTTCCGAAAAGGGGGCGTACCCTATGGCGGCATCCCATGAACGTCAACTTTGATCTTCTTGTTCACAGTTACGCCAACATCTTTACGCTGAAGGTCATGTTCGTGATTGTTGTCGGCGTTACCGCCGGGATCGTGGTCGGTGCCCTGCCCGGCCTGACTGCGACGATGGGGGTCGCCCTTTTGATCCCCTTGACCTTCGGCCGTCCCCTGCTGGAGAGCCTCTCGATGCTCATGGGGATCTACACGGGGGCCATGTACGGGGGGGCCATCTCCGCGATCCTGATCCGTACCCCCGGCACCCCGGCCGCCGCCGCGACGATCCTGGAAGGCTATCCGATGTGCAAGAAGGGGCTGGCGGGAAGCGCCATGTCGATGTCCCTTTTTAGCTCGTTCGTCGGCGGCATCATCGGCTGCGCGATCATGATCTTCATGTCGCCTCTGGTATCGCGCTTCGCGCTCGAGTTCGGGCCGGTGGAGTATTTTGCCCTCGCTGTCTTCGGCCTGAGCGTGATCATCTCCATCTCAGGACGTTCCATCGTCAAGGGGGTGATGGTCGGCTTCTTCGGCCTCCTGCTGGCCTCGATGGGACTGGACCCCATTTCCGGGTTTCCCCGTTTTACCTTCGGGTTCAGCGAATTGATGGAGGGGCCGAACTTCATTCCGACGTTGATCGGTCTTTTCGCGGTGTCGGAGGTAATCGCCAACATCGAGAAGATGCTGAAGACCCAGAAGGTAAAGGCGAAGCTCAACCAGTACCTGCCCAGTTGGAGTGAAATCAAGCGATCCACGTCGGCTCTGATCAAGGGAAGCCTCATCGGCACTTTCGTCGGGGCGATCCCCGGCGCAGGCGGGGACATCGCGGCCTTCATCGCCTACGCGGATACGAAGCGTTCCTCGAAGACCCCGGAACTCTTCGGGACGGGATTGGTCGAAGGCGTCGCGGCAACGGAGTCGGCCAACAACTCCTGCCAGGGCGGGGCGATGATCCCGCTCCTCTCCCTGGGGGTTCCCGGAGACGCGGTGACGGCCGTTCTCCTGGGGGCCTTTGTCATTCAGGGCCTCCAGCCGGGACCCCTGCTCTACAAAGAACACATAGACCTCGTCTATGCGATCTTCGCCTCGATGGTCGTCGCGCAGTTCGCGATGCAGTTCGTGGGCATGGTTGGGATGCGGTTCTTTGCAAAGGTCATCATGATCGAAAACTCGATCCTCATGCCGATGATCCTAGTCCTGTCGATCATCGGCTCCTATGCGATGCGCGGCAGCGTCTTTGACGTGGGGCTGACGATCCTCTTCGGGATCATCGGTTTCCTCCTTCAGCGCTACGACTTTCCCCTTTCGCCGATCCTGCTGGCGCTCATCCTCGGCCCGATGGCCGAGAGCAACCTGCGGCGGGCCCTGGTCATCTCCAGCGGACATGGCTCAATCCTCTTCAGCCGTCCGATCGCCGTCGTGCTCTTGGTCCTGGCCGTCATCTTCCTTGTCTTGTCGTTTCTGACCCACAAGAAGATCGAGAGACGGCTGGCCGAGATGACCGTCCGGGACGACGCAGCCTTGCCGTAGGTCCCTTGGAGATGGCGGCTCGGATATGAGCGGAAATCCCTGGTTAGTCCGGATGGACCGAATGGCGATTACTTGATGCCCGATCGCATGAAGCTCTGGACGAACTGTCGCTGGAAGAGCAAAAAGGCGATCAGGAGCGGGGAGACGGCCAGAAGGGTCCCGGCCGAGATGACCGAGAAATTGACCCCCGATTCCGGCGCCCCGAAGATGGACAGCCCCACCGTCAACGGCCGGGTCTCCGTGGAATTGGTGATGACCACAGGCCACAGGAAGTTGTTCCAGTGGTAGCTCACCGAGACCAGGCCGTAGGCCAGATAGGTCGGCTTGGCCAAGGGGATGTAGACCTTCCAGAGGACCGAAAACCATCCCGCTCCCTCGACCCTGGCGGCCTCCACCAGCTCCTTGGGGACCTGCTTGAAGGCCTGCCGCAGAAGGAAGATGCCGAAGGCCGAGGCCATGTAGGGTAGGCCGATGCCCAGGATCGTGTCCACCAGTCCCAGGGAACTGATCGTCTGGTAGTTCTTCACGATCAGGACGTCCGGCATGATCATGATCTGGACTAGGACCAGGATGAAGGCGATCTCCTTTCCGGGGAATTCGTAGCGAGCAAAGGCGTAGGCCGCCATGGTGCAGAGGATGAACTGTCCGATGAGGGTGATGCAGACCAGGACGAAGGTGTTGTAGAAGTAGCGGGCAAAGGGGGCCACCTTCCAGGCGTTGCGGAAGTTGTCCAGGGTCAGCGGCGCCGAGAGGTCGAAACGGCTGACAAAATCCATGGGGTGGAAGGCCGCCCAGAAGGCATAGAGGAGCGGTGCGGCCCACAGAAAGGCCAGCAGCCATGCCGCTGCCACTTCCAGCTTCTGAGACCAGTCGGACGTCCGTGCGATCATTGGTAGTGCACCCTCTTTTCCATGTAGACAAACTGGGTGATGGCCGCCACGCACAGGATGACCAGCAGCACCACCGTGAGCGTCGAGGCATAGGCCGTGTCCCAGAAACCGAAGGCCACCTCGTAGATGTAATACAACAGGAGCGACGAGGCGTTGTCCGGCCCGCCCTTGGTCAGGATGAAGATGTGGTCCACGAGCTTGAAGGAGTTGATCGTCGCGTTGACCAGGACGAAGAGCATTGTCGGCATGAGAAGCGGCAGGGTCACGCGGCGGAAGTAGTACCAGCGGCCCGAGCCTTCGATCAGGGCCGCCTCCTCAAGCTCGGGCGGGATGCCCTGCAGGGCGGCCAGGAAGAAGATCATGAAGAATCCCGCGTCCTTCCAGACAGCCAAGACCATCATGCACCCCAGGGCCGTCCGAGTGTCTCCCAGCCAGCTTCGGCTCGGGATGTCGAAAAGGGCGCAGATCTGGTCCAGGAGCCCGATCTGGGGTGTGTAGAAGAAGAGCCAGATGTTCGCCACGGCGATCATGGGCAGGATCGTCGGCGTGAAGTAGGCCGCCCGCACGACGCCCCGTCCGGGGAGCTTGCCATTGACGCAGATCGCCATGAAGAGGGCGAGGCTCACGCTGATCGGGATCACCCCCAGTGCGTAGATGGCGTTGTTCTGGAGGACCTGCCAGAAGACGGGATCGGCGATCATGGCGGCGTAGTTGTCCAGGCCGATGAACTTCGCGGGCCGGCCTTCCCGCGCTGTGGAGAAGAAGCTGGAGATGAACCCGCCGACGATCGGGAAGTGGGTGAAGGCGATCATCAGGATCGCTGCCGGCAAAAGGAGGAGCCATGCGTATACCTGCCCTGCGATGTGGCGCTTCAGCTTCATAAGGACCCCTGGCGGACTTTGGATGACGGCCCGTCTGCGATGTTTTCCCTCTCCCTGATCTTTCCGAGGACCGGTGCGGTCCGGCGGCTCGGGGCTTGCGGGGGTAAGGCCGCCGCGCCTTTTGGCGCGGCGGCCCGAAGGATTACCGATAGGCCTTGAGGACCCGCTCGGCCTGGGCCTGGGCGGACGTCAGGGCGTCCTTGGCGGACTTGCCGCCCGTCAGGACGCTCTGGATCGCGTCGTCCAGGAATTTCTTGTTCCGGGCGTTCTCGTGGGTGGCAAACTCGGCGACGGAATACTTGAACTGGTCGCGCGCCACGGCCGCCGCCGGGAATTCGGCCACGTACTTCTTGAGGACGTCGGTTTCATAGGCGTCGGCACGGGTGGCCGTGTAACCCGTGGCGATGGACCACTTCGCCGTCAGTTCCGGCTCGGTCATGAATTTGATGAACTTCAGGGCAGCGGTGCGCTCCTCGGCAGATGCCTTCTTGAAGATGTAGAAGTTGCCGCCGCCGGTGGGGGAACCCAGGCGCTTGGAGGCGGGCAGCATGCTCACGCCGAAGTTGAACTTCGCCCCATCACGGACTGCCGTGAGATTGCCCGTGGTGTGCCACATCATCGCCGTGGCGCCCTCGAGGAACTTCTGCCGCAAGGTCCCCCAGTCGATGGTCCCTTCGGGCATCACCTTGTGCTTGACGGCCAGGTCACGCCAGAACTGCATGGCCTCGATGACCGCCGGCTTGTCGAAATAGGTCCGGTTGCCGTCCAGGTTCATCAGGACCTCGCCGTTCTGGATGCAGAGGGCTTGGAACATCCAGTAGGCATACCCCGTGGAGGGGATGTGCAGACCCCAGCGGGTCA
>CAYOGU010000094.1:0-11404 GCA_964403345.1 uncultured Syntrophus sp.
TCACCGCGCAGAGCGCGCCGCACATGGTGCAGACGTCCTTGTCACGGTCTTCGGTCTGGCAGCGGTCCCGCCTGGCGTTGGCGGGATCAATGGCGATCCGGAACATGGTTTCCCAGTCGAAATGTCTCCGGGCCGCGGACATGGCCTCGTTGCGCTCCCACGCCCCACGCACCCCCTTCTCCAGGTCCCCGATATGGGCGGCGATGCGGGATGCGAAGACCCCTTCGTAGACGTCCTGGGCGGTGGGAAGGCCCAGGTGCTCGGCCGGCGTCACGTAACAGAGGAAGTCAGCCCCGCTTGCAGCCGCGATCGCCCCGCCGATCGCCCCGACGATGTGGTCATACCCCGGGGCGATGTCTGTGGGCAGAGGCCCCAGGACGTAATAGGGAGCACCATTGCACAGGCGTTTCTGAAGCTTCATGTCGGAGGCAATGCGGCTCAGGGGGACGTGCCCCGGCCCCTCAACCATGACCTGGACCCCGGCCCGGCGGGCCCTCGCCACCAATTCGCCGAGGGTGATCAGTTCGGCAAGCTGCGCCCGGTCTTCCGCGTCGGCGATCGAACCGGGCCGAAGCCCGTCACCAAGAGAGAGGGTCACATCGTAGGCGCGGGCGATTTCGAGGAGCCGGTCGTAATGTTCGTACAGGGGATTCTCGCGTCCGTGGAGCTGCATCCATTCCGCCATGAGGCTGCCACCCCTCGAAACGATCCCCATGATCCGGTCGCAGCCTCCGAGGACGGCCAGGGTGTTTCGCGTGATCCCGCAGTGGAGGGTCATGAAATCGACCCCCATCCGTGCCTCCTGCTCGATGTCCGTGAAGATGGCCTCCTCGGTCAGGTCCCCGCAGCCCCCGCCCTTGACCATCAGGCGGCTGACGGAACGATAGATGGGCACCGTCCCGATCATGACCGGAGCATGCTCGATGATTCCCGCGAGGATGGCGTCGATGTCGCCTCCCGTGGAGAGGTCCATGGCAGCGTCAGCCCCCGCCTCGACGGCCACTCTAAGTTTGTCGAGCTCCTCGTCGAGGCTCGCGTGACTCAACGAAGTCCCGATGTTGGCGTTGATCTTAGTCGCAAGCCCCTCTCCGATCCCCCTGGCCTCGAAGGTGCGCATCCGGTTCTTGGGGATGACCACCGTCCCGGCCGCCACCTTCCGAAGGATCTCCTCCGGGGGGATGCCGTCGTGCTCGGCCGCCTGCACCATCTCAGGCGAAATCTCCCCCGCAAGGGCGTATTCAAGCTGTGTCATGGCACGCAACTCCTTTCCTGCAAAATAGAATGGCCACCTCCCTGAAAGAAGTGGCCATCATGCAACCCGCATGCTGGACTCATTTCCCTACGCAGGCATTACCCTGATCAGGTCGGTGAAGGGTTGCCGTGATCCGGCATCTCAGTCAGAAGATGACACCCCTAACAAGTCCGATAGAGTTATGATTTATTACGAAGCAAGGGCCTTGTCAAGGCCATTTCTCCCCCGGGTCCCTGAATCGGCTTCTCAGAACTCCTCCTCACCGAAGGTCGTCTTTATGGCCATCAGATCCTGCTTGACCACGGCGTCCGGCTCGGGCTCGGAAACCTCCTCGACATTCCGCCAGATCTCCTCAGTCACGGCCAGGGTCCTGGCGTTCCAGAACCGGGGGACGTCGACGTGGGTCCGTTTATAGATCCTCGTCCCCATCTTCAGGCTGGTGCTGCCGTGGTACTTTCCGGTCAGCAGCCCTCCGGCCAGGGGGCTCCAGCAGTTGAATCCCATCCCCTGATCCTCGAAGGCAGGCAGGAGCTCATGCTCAAATTCGCGGACCAGCAGGTTGTAGGGGTACTGGCCGCAGACCAGCCGTTCCAGGTTCATCCTGTCGCTGATCCAGTTGGCCTTGAGGATCTGCCAACTCCAGAAATTGCTGCACCCGATAAAGCGGACCTTTGCCGGACAGGATCGTCCAGGGTCCGCAGGGTCTCCTCCAGGGGTGCATGGGGATCAGGCCGTGCAGTGTAGATATCGAGGTAGTCGGTCTTCATCCTTCTGAGGCTGTCCTCGCAGGCAGACAAGATATGCTTGCGGCCCGGGCCTTTGTCGTTAGGCCCCTCCCCCATCCGGAAGAAACACTTGGATCCCAACACCACATCCTCCCGCCTGCGCCCCTTGAGCGCCCTGCCCACGATCTCCTCGGAGATTCCCTTGCTTTAGAAGTCCGCCGTGTCGATGAAATTCCCTCCGACATCCAGGAACCGATGGATGATCTTGGCCGAACGCTTGTCGTCGCAGCCACAGTCGGCAGCGCCGAAGGTAAGGGTACCCAAGGAGAGCCTCGAAACCAGCAGACCGGTCTTTCCCAAATACCGGTACTTCATCTCGTCCTCATTTTAGTGGTTAGTATCCCCGGGATCGGCATCATCGGTATTCCGGACCGCGAGGACCCCGCTCCTGAGGCCTTCACCATAGAAGGGAAACGGGTTTATGTCATCGGCAGGAAGGTCGTCATCCTGGGTAGATAGCCCGTTCATCTTCTGTCTCCGGAAGGGCCGCACCGGCCGCCGTCATCCGTCGGTGCAGCCGGCCGGCCCTGAGGAGGAAGGTTTCGAGCTTGGCCACGATCAGTTGAGGAAAGGGCGATCCGTCGCTCTCGATGGCTAGGAAGGGCAGGTCCTCGACCTCCGCCAGGATCGCCCTGAGACGGGAGTCGCCCGGCGAGGCTGTCAGGCGCCTCTCTGCGGTCATCACCTCGCCGAGGATGGCCTCGGCGATCCGGTTCGGCATGCACCCGAAGGGACCGATGGCGATCACTCCGCAGGATTTTGACGCGATCTCGCCAAGCGATCCGCCCACGGTGAGGATGGCCTCTCCGGAGAGGTCGGGGGAGATGTAGGGCCGGGCGGTCTCAACGATCTTCTCCATCTCGATCGGTTCGGCCTGGAGGAGCCCGGAGGCGGACAGGAGCGCCTTGATCCTCTTCTCGTCCTGGAGCTGGATGGTATTCCGGATCTTGAGCTTCACTCTCTGGGCAACCGTCACCGGGTCCTGATTGGCCCGCCGGGCCACCCGGTCGTTGCAGTAATGGACCCATTCGGCCACAGGCGCGCAGGCCGTTGCGAATCCCCTCTCGGCGAGCCATTCGGTCAGATACTGGCGGGAGAGGGAATCCCTGCGGACGAAGATCTCACCGGTCAGGCTGATCACGGGCACCTCCCGAGGCGGGACTCTGAGCGGCAGGTCCTTCAGGGCCTTCGCCGATTCGGTCAGTTGGGCCTCCAGGACGCGGAAACTTCCCGTCTCCAGGGCGGTCAGGATCCTCCGCCACTGGCCCTCGAAGCATTCCTGGGAAGTCTCGGGATCGGCCCCGGCGGCCAGAAGCATGGAACGGATGTCCTCCATGACATCGGAGACGATCATCGCCCGCCAGAGGTGGCGTTCGAAATGGCTGTCCATGCCCGCATAGGAGTTGTCCGACGAGAGGGACAGGAGCGCCACGTCCGGGATCTCGAGCCGCCCGATGAGGTCCTCCAGGTAGATGGCATACTGGCCGAAACGGCAGGGGCCTGAACCGGTCGGCATGAAGTAGACCACGATTTCGCCGGGGCGCCGGCCGTTCTGCAGGTAGTCCAGGAGCGTCCCGACGGTCAGGATCAGGGGCAGGCATTCCTTGCAGGAGGTGGCGGCCCGGCCGAGTTTGAGGATCCGCTCGTCGTTCTCCCGGTACGTCCCGCCGTGAAAGCCGCAGCCCATGAGGACTGCCGCAAAGGCTTCCGACCCGAGCCGTCCCATCGAGGGGACGAGCACCCTCACCTGCGGGTCCCGCATGGAGAGCTCCTCGCCCGACGAGGTGACGACCCGGCAGTCGCCGTTGTCCAGGACGGTCCGGGCCGCCCGGAAGGTCCGCTGCGGGACCGGGCGGTTCCTCTCCAGACCTCGGTAGGCCCGGACGATGTCCAGGAAGGCCTCGACGCGGGTCTCGATCCCGGTGTCGGCGGTGTGGCTGTCCAGTTCCAGCGTCAGGGAGGGTTTCTCCCCCATGATATCTCGGAAATAGCCGATAAGGAAGGAGTCCGGCCCGCAGGAGAAGTTGGTGATGTAGACCCCGAAGAGCTGGGGGTGCCGCGCCACGAACCGGGCGGCCTTCGTGACGACTTTCCCGATTCCCCAGTACATGTGCCGATTGGAAGATTCCGCCGTAAGGTCGAGAAAGTCGATGGGGATGACGGGAATCCCCCGGGAGGCGAATTTTCCCGGAATCCCCATGTGGGCCTCCTCGGCAAAGCCGCTGTAAGGCCGGGAGAGGAGGGCGACCCCGATCCGTTCGGGATCCGCCTCCAGGGCTGAGAGCATCTGACGGCCCGCATCCCTCATCCGGGCAAAGCAATCCCGCTGCCGCGCGAGGGCGAAGGAGAAGGCCTCCCGCGCCTCCCGCCGGCCGATCCCCATCCGCTGCGCCGCCTCGACCAGGGCCTCCTCGGCGGCCACGATCCCGCCCGAAAGGTCGACAAGCGGTGTCAGGAGCCGGGTCCCGTTTCGGCAGAGCCGGTCGATCTGCCGGCCGAAGGTGGCCCGGAGATAGAAGGTCTCCCCCTGGGCCAGGGGACAGACCTGGGATTGGGGGCTTCCGCTGCCGTCCTCGTTGTGGACGGCCTTGAAGTGGGGCAGGAAGATGTAATCCGGGGGATTTTGGCTTTCCAGGAGCGTCTTGAAAAAGCCGTGGGCCAGCTCCGCAGGGTAGCAGAAGGGGGCCCCGCATTGGTCCACCCCCCTGGGATCGGGGCGCTCGGGCAGGCAGATCTCGTAGCCCAGGGCAGCGAAGAAATGGGCGTAGAGGGGATAGTAGGTGTTCACCAGGAAGCTGCGGTTGATCGCCACACGCCCCCGTGATGCCCGGGAGGGACCGGCCGCCGGCTCTCCACTCCTGGCCACTCCGTCCTCCCGGACGCCGTCGGCTTGTCCTTCCCCCTCTCCCCGGGCGTCATGTCCGAAGACGATCCGGCGGCGGATCCGGACCCCGTCGAGGCCCTCCGTATCGGTCCGCACGTCCCGGCGGAGGTTGTCGTACCGGCTGCAGGCCCCTCCAAAGGGGTACTTCTTCCCCTCCACTTCGATCACGGCGATGGGGCAGCGCCGGTCGCAGCCTTCTTTCCCGCCCCGGCAGGTGAAGGAACGGCCGTAGGTCACCTCGCGCCGGGCCAGGGCCGCCAGATCGAACGCCCCCTCCTGCAGAATCCCGGCCGAGAGCCTCCGGTCGATCTCCAGGGCCACGCCGTAAGCTCCCATGAGCCCCGGTTCGGGGGGGACGACGATGGGCTTGCCGATCAGGGAGGCCATCGCCAGGGGCACGGCGCGGTTGTAACAGACGCCGCCCTGCATGAAGATCTTGTTGCCTACCGGCCGGTTCCCCTTGACGCGGTTCGCGTAGTTCATGCAGATCGAGTAGACCAAGCCCGCGGCGATCTCGTCGCGCGAGAGCCCCTCCTGGATCGCGTTCTTGATGTCCGATCCGATGAAGGCGGCGCACTGGTCGTTGAAGTTGGGCGGACGGATCCCCTTCAGAGCCGCCCCGGCGATGGCCTCCATGGGGAGCCCGAGGGTCTCCCGGGCGGACTCCTCCAGGAAGGATCCGGTCCCCGCCGAACAGGCCTCGTTCATGGCATAATCGGCCGGAACCCCGTTGACCAGGTGGGTGTACTTGGCGTCCTGGCCGCCGATCTCGAAGATCGTGTCCACCTCGGGATCGAAATGGACGGCGGCCGCGGCGTGTGCAACAATCTCGTTGAGAACCCCCTCGGTCAGGGCGTGGAGCCCGGCGATCTGACGGCCGGACCCGCAGACCCCCAGCCCCGCGACCCGGATCTCGGCCGGATCGAGGACTCCGCGGGCCTGCTCGAGGATTGAGGCGTAGCAACGGCGGGAGGCCCCCACCGGATCGCCGTTGGTCCTCAGGTAGACGGAATCAAGCAGGGCCTTGTCCGACCGGCGCACGAGCACGGCCTTGGTGGTCGTGGAGCCCACGTCGAGGCCCAGGATGCAGACATCCCCAGGCCGGAGACGGCCCCGTTCAATCGTCTTGAAGGCCACCTGGGGGGTGAACCGTGCCAGCGGCGGCAGGCTGGCAAAGGAGTTCGCCTGCGGGACGAAGAGGTTCGAAAGGCCCGGGAAAGGGGCCGTCTCGTGGGACAGGGCCCAGAGGGCGGCTCCCAGCGCCTCCATGCAGGGGGCCACCTCGGGGACGATCAGGCCCGGGATCTCCCGGCGCAGATAATCGATCATCATCCGGTTCCGGGCCGTCCCGCCGCCGATCATGATGTCGCGCCGCTCAACCTTCCTAAGGAGTTCCAGGACCTTGGCGGCCATCATCCGGCAGAGGCCAGCGGCCACCTGGGCCTTGGGAACCCCCTTGTTGGTAGCGTGGGTGCAGTCCGACTTGCAGAAAACCGAGCATCGGCCCGAGAGGGGGTAGGGTTCTTCCTGGGCCGCCCACCGGGCCGCCTCCTCCAGGCTGACGTCCATGCGGCGCAGTTGCTGCAGGAAGAATTCCCCGGTCCCGGAGGCGCACTTGTTGCCGGTGACGACGTTCCGGATCCGCCCCGAACGGTCCAGGAGATAGGCCATGAAGGTCTCGCCCCCGGCGGAAACGACGGCCGGGCAGTCGACGTGGGGAGGTTTCACGAAGGCGTAGGCAGCCTCCAGGGCCTCCGGCTCCGGGATGGAGGTCAGGTTGACGACATTGCGGAACTTCCGTCCCGTTGCGGCGATCCTCCCGAAATCGGAAAGTTCAAGGCCTTCCAGAGCCATGAGGAGACAACGCCGGGGATCTCCCTCATGGGGGCGGCTCTCTTGGGAGAGGATGCGCGGCACGGTCTTCCCATTGCCGTCCCGGATCGCTTCCACCTGGACCAGCGAAACGCTCGACGCCCCCAGACACAGACCCAGCGACTTGACTCGACCGGCCATGTCGTCCCCCCTGTTCAAGGCCCGCCCAAAGGTGGTTTCAGGAAAATTTTACCAGAACTCGATGGATTAATGAATCATAAAAGCCGCCCGGAAAGGGGCGGATGGGTCCGCCTCTTCCGGGGGCGAGGGGCTGTTGACGTAAATCCAGCCGTACCGCTTCAGCCCCGTTGGAATGTCCGTGCCGTTCGGAGACTCGGTCAAGCACACGAAGTTGCAACGGAAGCAAGGACGCGAAGGAAAAGCAACACCGTTTGCGGAGCGAAAAGCCGGGGAAGAGATGGGCCATGAGATACAGAGTCTGAACAGATGGTTTTATTGTAAATCAATATCATGCTGCTGTAAAGGGGAAATGCACCCCGGAAAAACGGTCATCTCCTTTCCGGCCGTCCGATACTTTCTCCGATTTCTCAAGCCCCCCATCCCTTCCTTGCGAGGAGGAATACCTCCTCGGGGAACCTCGCTTGTGTTATGATGGGACCGAAGCGCCCGTCCGACAAACGACGAATACCCGACGCTTCCACCGTCCGGCGCCAACCGGGTCGGTCGAAGAAAGGGGTTATCATGACTAACGAATCCGCAATTCGCTCAGTCCTCGTTATCGGTTCCGGCTCCATGGGCTGGGGCATTCTGCGATCCTTTGCGGCCGCCGGTTTCGACGCGACACTGCTGTCGCGCAATCCGCAGGGCCTTCCTCCCCTTCCCCAAGGCGCACGGGCGGTCAACGCCCTGCCGGCGGACCCGCCGGACTTGATCATCGAATCTATCCCCGAAATCATGGAACTCAAGATCGATCTGTTCAGGCGGCTGGGCGAGGCGTACGGCAAGGGACCCATTGCCGCCAGCAACACCTCCGGCCTGCCCCTGGAGGACCTGGCCGCTGCCTACGGCCGGCCGCACCGCTTCGTGGGCATCCACTATTTTCACCCCGCCGACATCACCCCTCTGGTGGAGGTGATTGCGGTCGGGGACCCGGGCGCAAGGATCATCCGGCTCGTGGTCGCGGCGCTGGCCAAGACCGGCAAGCAGGCCCTGGTGCTCAAGAGGCCGGTGGAGGGTTTCCTGGTCAACCGGCTGCAGCACGCGATCCTCCACGAAGCCTATCACCTCGTCGACCAGGGGATCGTCTCGGTCGAGGACGTGGACAAAGTCGCCAAGCTGCTGCTCGGCCCCCGCATGTGCGTCACCGGTCTGATCGAGCAGAAGGACATCAGCGGGCTCGATACCCACGCCTTGGCCCAGCAGGCCATCGTTCCCCACCTCTGGCACGGCGCGGAGCCGGTCCGCTTTCTTCAGGACATGTATCAAAGGGGCGTTCTGGGGCTGAAGACCGGGCGGGGATTCTACGACTGGACGGGAAAGGACCCCGCCGAGGTCCGCAAAGGGGCCGCCAGACGGCTCAGCCGCCTGCTCGCCTTTCTCGAAAAGGAGACCGCCTAGGAGCGTCGCCTGCGAGGCGAAAAGGACCGCAGCGGGTCCAACGGGTCGGCAGGATCCGGTCGCGGCGTCACTTTACCGTGAGCGCGTAGACGACCACGTCGCTCGTGTATCCATAGACGTCCTCGACCTCAATCTCGAGGCTGTAGGAACCGGCCGGAATAGGATCCGCGGCCACCCGGATGTCGCGCAATCCGCCCGGGGGGATCGTGATCGCCGCTTTGGCCGCCATGAAACCCCTTCCCCACTCCTCGGGGTCATCGCCCTGCCGCGTTTCGACGTGGTAGAGCGGTGTGAGGGTTCCGCCGGGTCTGGCCGCGATCGGCGCCGGCGCCGCGTCCTCCGCCGACCCGTCGAGCATGCTCAGGATGCGGGCCGTTCCCCCCTTGACCTGGGTGATCAGGATCACCTCGCGTTTCCTGGCGCCGGGCCTGGCCTGGTACCGGGCGAAGCTCACCCAGAGATCGCTCGCGGTATCCTTCGGAAAGGCACCCAGATAGAGGCGCGCACGCCTGTCGGTCGGCAGGGTGAGAATCCGCATGTCCCAGGACACTGGATACTTTCCCGGTCCCTCGATTTCCCTGGAGATTGCATGACCCAGGTGGACGAACTCGTCGTCGCTGCCGAGGCTATTGTCCACCAGGGCCCCTTGGATGAAGAAAGCGCCCTCCCCACGGACCATGTCTACCGTGATGTTCAGTGGTTGTCCCACCCGGACGGCCAGCTCCGTGACCTTGGGCTTCCTGATCTCGGGCGGGGCCTTCTGCTGCTGGCGGATCTCGTAGACCTTGCGCAGAAACTGGGGCCAGGCGGTTTCCCGCGAGAGCGAGATCTTCTGGTAGGTCGAAAACTTCGAACGGGCTTCCCCTTCCTCGTCCACGGGGTACCAGATCGACAGGCCCGAGGCGCCCTCCTTTTCCGACCCGAGCGTCTTGGCCAGGACCAGTTTCCCGATCGCATCGACCAGGGCCCCGGCTGCCCTGCGCAGGGATTCGGGCGACTTCGGATCGGCGGCAAACCTCCCGGCAAACATCCCCAGGTCGATGTAATCGGTCGATTCCCCGATGGACTCCACGTCGCCCAGGCTGTACTCGATCGTAAGCCGGCGCTGGCGGGGGATCGCGAGATTCGAGGGGGCGTAGGAGGCCGACAGGGCGGCGACAAAATTGGAGAAGGCCGTCCGGACGGCCGGGAAGGCTGTCGGGTCGTAGACGCTGTGCGCGGCCAGGGCGCGGTCAGCGTCGTTGTCCTTGGCGAAATGGAGCTTCTTCCACAGTGCCGCCTCCTGCCGCCCGAAATCGGTCATGGCCGCCCCGGGCCGCTCCTTCAGCCACTGGAGGACGGGACCGTAGTCCCAGCCGTCCCCGTAGTCGATCTCCGGGCAGGCGATGAAAAGGTCTGTGAGTCCCGCGAAGTCCGCCAAGACCTCGATGCCGCCCATCAGGCAGGTATCGAAGGTGATGAAGTCCCATTTCCGGATCCCGGCGGTCTTCATGGCCTCCTGCACGGCGTTCCGGATCTCCGCCGTGGAGAGAACCTTCGGATCCTCCACGGTCCCGTCCTGCTCGTCGCCGCCGTACCCTTCCCATTGGTTGCCGTGGTCCCACAACACCAGACCATAGCGGTCCGCCGGGTAGCGCTTCGTCGCCCACTGGATGAACTCGGTCAGGGCGCGCGGATTGTCATGGTTCATCTCCGGCAGCCGCTGCACGGGCCTGGAGGTCACGCGGTCGGGATCCTTGCTCTTGGTGACGAGAAACCGGGTGGTGCCTTTGTTGAGCTCCGGGGGCAGGCCCTCCTCCTCGTTTTCCTCCGCCGCGCTCGCGTCGAAATCGGCCTGCACGACGATGTTGAATCCGGGGCCGCTCCCCGCCGATTCCATCTTCTTCAGGTCCGCGACCAGTTGCGGGGAGAGGCTGTGGTCCGCGTGGCCGTAAACCAGGATCGTCCAAGTCGGCTTCTGGGACGGTTGCCCCGACGCGACCGCGAGCAGGAGCAGAATGAGACCCGCCGCCAATAGGATCCCAGCCAGCAACCGTTTCCTCATGGTCCTGCCCTCCTCGATCAGGCTCCCGACCGTTTTTCGTTCCCCAAGGGCTCTCCACTCCTCTCCGGAGAGCGGTGGAGGCGCCCTCACTCTACGGCGACTTCATATTGCAGCGTCGTGAGCCCTCTCATCCCGTTATCCGTCGGTCAGGTTCTCCTCGCCGGCACCAGCTGTATGCGGTCCCGCGGCGATCATGGTGTAGCGCCGGCCGTTTTTCCCGGGTGAATGGACACGGCCCCGGGGAAATGTCCGCGGATTTAAGCGGTAATGAATTTGGGCGGCAAAGTCGGGTGTCCCAGGGCCGACAAAGCTTGGGCGATCGTCTGCAGCCCGGGGACGACGACCTGCTTGGAGGTCCCGCGGGCGAGGCACCTGCCCTGGCCGTCCATGACGGCCGCGTCGGCGATGCAGATGCTCCTCCCGGCCCTGACGCGTCTTCCCTCGACCGTGAGGCGTCCCTCCTTGACCGGGGCCAGGTTGTCGACCTGAAGGTCGAGGGAGATCAGGCCGGCGTCCTCCTCGACGTCGCCGTAGACCGCCCAGTAGGCTGCCGTGTCGATGAGCGAGGAGTAGACGCCGCCGTGGATCCCTCCGAAGGGGTTCAGGTGCTTCTCTTCGATCTCCATCTCGACGTTCGCAAAGCCGAGCCCCATCTCACAGACCTGCATCGACAAGAGCCTGAAGTAAGGCCCCTGGTTGATCAGCCCGATCACCGCCTGAATATGTTCCGGATTCAGTTGCTTCAAGATATCCTCGCCTCCAGCATCTCCGTGTCCGACAGGCCCGCCCCATGACGGGTCCTCAGCATGATCACCCCTGGTAGGATTTCCGAGCTGAGCATGGTCAATAATCTGTATCTCAAATTCACCCAGCCTGGTTTTTCTCGCTCCAGGTTATTGTCTGTTCCTCATCTGAAAGAAGGGTTACCGAAAAAAAGGGTCTAGACTAGCTGAGGGGATTATTTCTCAGCATTTCTAGAACGAGTTTGT
>CAYOGU010000095.1:0-11360 GCA_964403345.1 uncultured Syntrophus sp.
GTTGAGCAGGATCAACGAAGTGGCCAGGCTTCTGGCGCGGGCGGAGGACAGCCCCTTATCCTCCAAGACGATCTATTACTTTGAAGAGGCATCGAGTCCCTACAAGGGTTTCAACGACCGGCTCGTGCATCTGATGCTGGAACGGGACCTTCTCCTGATCAACTATACGGACAATTTTCCCCAGGTGATCGAGATCAAGAAGCAGATCCACGAGATCATCACCACCATGAAGTCCCAACTGAACGCCCAGCAGAAGAGCTACACGCAGGCCATCTACCTGATGCAGAAGCAGCTCAAAGAACTCGACGATCAGATCAAATCCCTTCCTACCAAAGGCCTGGAGCTTGCCAGGCTGGAAAAACAGGTGGTGGTCAATCAGGAGGTCTACACCCTCTTTGAGAAACAATATCAGGAGTCCCGCATCAAAAACGCTGAAAAGATCGAGGAAGTTCAGATCGTCAAACCGGCCCTCGAGCCGAATGCGCCGATCAACCCGCCCAAGACCCAGGCCACAACGGGACTGGGTTTTATCATCGGGATCATCCTGGGAGTCGTCTTTGCCTTTGTCATAGAAACCTTTGACACATCCATCGGGGCCGTGGAGGAGGTGGAAGAGTTCCTCGGGGTCCGCGTCCTGGGGATCGTCCCCTATATCGACTTCGAGGAATTGAAGGCCACACTCCGGGAAAAGACCGGCAAAGAGGCCGACGAAGACCGGTTATGGAGAACGGCCCGGCTGATATCCCACTTTGCCCCCAAGACCACCTCGGCGGAGAGCTACCGGGCCCTGCGGACCAATATCAGCTTCGTCAAGCTGGAAAAGGACATCAAGACGATCGTTTTCACCAGCTCCTCGCCCCAGGAGGGAAAAACCACCTGCTCCTGCAATTTGGCCATCGCCATGGCCCAGGCCGGCAGCAAGGTGCTGCTTGTCGACGGGGATTTCCGCCGGCCGGTGATCTCCAAGATTTTCGGCATCCCATTCGTGCCGGGATTGACCGACGTCATCCTGGGCAATTACGAGTGGCGTAATGTGGTCCGTTCCGTGACCGACATCATGATGGGCAAGATGACCATGGAGGATGTCATGACGACTCCCGGTCTGGACAACCTCCATATAATGACCTGCGGGACGGTCGCCCCCAACCCGGCGGAACTGGTCGGCACCCGGATCAACGCCAGTTTCATCCGGGAAGCGCAGGAGTCCTATGACTTCGTGATCATCGATGCTCCGCCTGTCTTGGCCGCAACCGATGCGGCGATCTGGGGGACTCAGGCCGACGGGGTGATCATCGTCTACCAGGTCGGTAAGATTGCCCGGGGCGCCCTGAAACGCGCCAAGGCCCAGATCGACAACGTGAAGGCCAGGATCATCGGGGTCGTCCTCAACGGGCTCAAGGCGGAGATCAGCCCCGATTTCGAATATCACGACAAGTACTATTACTACTATGGCAGCGACCGGAAGAGAAGCCTGACGCTCGGCGAGAAGGTTGCTGCCTGGCAGGAGCGGATTGAAGCCTTTTTCAAGGATGCTCCGGGGAACCTCAAGAAATGGATCAAAGGGGAGGGGAGACCCAAGATCGACATCACGTCGATCCTTCTGAAGGTCCTTCTGCTGCTCGTGGCAATTGCCCTTCTGGTCGCAGGCCTCTATTATCAGGCGGTCGGTCCGAAGACATTCAAAATTCCCATAAAACTTGAGAATGTGGCTGTGACGTTGCCCATCCTGCAAAGAGATGTGGGGTCGGGAGACAAGGCCCCTCCAGTGGAGGCCGGCGCGCCGGGGGGGTCGACGAGCCTCTTGAAGGACAGTGTGTCCCTGACCCTTGGAGATGAGGCCGCTCCTTCCGGTCCCGGTAAACGACGGTAGCCGTTCGGAAGACGGACTTCTCCGGACCGAGCGAGATCTCTGGCGCCATGGAAATAACCTTCAGGCAATGTACAGGGAAGATGGGGCATCACGATGGGCTTGAGAAAAAGACGTCCTGGGATTCGGAGATCCCGAACCCCCTGGGTATGGTTCCTGGTGATCACGCTCGTGGTGTTTGCAATCGCCTCCGTCCTCGGTCTGGGGGGGGGGCTTATCAATTTCATCGAAAAACATGCCGATGTCCTGGATACCCAGTATATCCCCAAGGACCTTGAACGGGGTGCCGCGGAGCGGCTGAAAGAAGGGACCAAGGAGATCGACCACAATACTCTGGATCAGCTCGGGAAAAGGTACGAGCACAAACTCCAGGAGAGAGCCACGTCCAAACCCTGATGTTTCAAAAGGCCGCATTCGAAAGTAAGAGCATCCTTCCTTTGTTGGCGATCATCGTCCTGACCTTCTTCGGGGGGATGCTCTTGCCCGAGATTACCGTCGGTGTCGCCTTATCCATTGTGGGGGGGCTGATCCTGGCGGTCGTCTGTTTCATGGCCCCGGAGATCGGACTCTACATCCTGATCTGCGCCATGCTCCTGGGTCCCCAATTCGGCGTAGGGGCCGCTCCGGGAGAAGGGGCTCGAAGCCGGGGCATGACGCTGCGTCTGGACGACTTCCTTCTGGTCATCATCGGCCTGAGCTGGTTTTTAAGCACGGCCGTTAATAAGGAGCGTGGGCTTTTTCTCAAGACCCCCTTGAATCGGTATATCGCCTACTATTTCCTGTCCTGCGTGGTGACCACCCTGATCGGGTATATGGTGGGGTACGTACAGGGGGTCGCCGGGGTCTTTTTCGTCCTTAAATTCTTCGAGTATTACGTGGTCTATTTCATGGCCGTCAACTACATCAAGGAAAAGAAGCAGATGGAGCAGATGGTCCTGACGATGCTGATCGTCTGTTTCATCGTCTGCATCATTGCCATCGCCCAGATTCCGGCCGGGGCACGCGTCTCGGCTCCTTTCGAAGGCGAGGGCGGGGAACCGAATACCCTCGGGGGCTATCTGGTCCTGATTCTCTCGGTTGTCCTCGGTCTTATATATCATCGGTACGGGACCGTCAAACATCGGGTATTCTTTAAGTTCCTGGTGTTCTTCATCCTGGTCGCCCTGGCCGCGACCCTCTCCCGGAGTTCCTGGCTTGCCCTGGGGCCCATGCTGATCGCCCTGATCTGGTTCAGCAAGAGGAAGATGGTCGTGATCGTCCCGGTGGTGTTGGTCACCGTCATCGTCCTCCTCGTCATGCCGCCTGGGATCAGGGAGAGGGCCATGTTCACCTTCACCCAACCGCTGGAACAGGGACAGATCAAACTGGGCGGCGTCCGCCTGGATACCTCCACCTCCGCCCGTCTGGATTCCTGGAAGAATGTTTTGACCCGGGACTTCATTGAGAACCCCTTCTTTGGCCGCGGCGTCACCGGGTATCGGTTCCTCGATGCCCAGTACCCCCGAGTCCTGGCCGAGAGCGGACTCCTGGGGCTGTTCTTTTTTCTCGCCCTCCTGGTGGCCATTTTCCGCAACGCCCTCCAGACCCGGCGCCTCTGCCATGACGATCCCTTCTATGCGGGCATTTCAACGGGATACCTGGCCGGCTATTTTGCCATGCTGACCCATGCCATCGGGTCAAACACCTTCATTATCGTCCGCATCATGGAACCCTTCTGGTTCCTCACGGCGATCATCGTCATGATCCCCCAGATCGATCCTTCCTTTGATCCGGACAGGATCAGGATGAATCAGAGATTGACGAGACCCATATGAACGGCGGGACAAACCAGGAGATCATCATCGAACCGAAGGGAAGGCTGGGAGGATTCCAGTTCCGGGAACTGTGGGACTACCGAGAGCTCCTTCGTTTTCTGGTGGTCCGCGACATCAAGGTGCGCTATAAGCAGACCGTGCTGGGAGGCCTCTGGGCGATCCTGCAGCCCTTCATGAGCATGATCGTCTTTACGATCTTTTTCGGTCATCTGGCCAAGATTCCCTCCGATCAGCTCCCCTATCCCATTTTCGTCTACACGGCTCTTCTGCCGTGGCAGTTCTTCAGCAGCGGGATCGGCAGCTCCGGAAACAGCCTGGTGGCCAACAGCCATCTGATTTCCAAGGTCTATTTCCCGCGGATGATCATCCCGGCCGCATCCCTGGGCGCGGGATGCCTGGACTTCCTGATCGCCTTCCTTCTCCTGGTCCTGATGATGGTTTACTACGGCATCTGCCCGGGGTCCGGGATCCTCATGTTTCCCTTTCTGATGATCCTGGTGGCCCTGGCCGCCCTGGGGACCGGCATGATCCTGGCCGCTCTGAATGTGGCCTATCGCGACTTCCGTTATGTCATCCCCTTCCTGATCCAGTTTTGGCTTTTTGCGACTCCGGTGATCTATCCGGCGAGCATCGTGCCGAATCAATGGCGTTGGCTGATCAATCTCAACCCTATGGCGGGCCTCATTACCGGTATCCGGTCTTCCCTGTTGAATCAGCCCATGTCCTGGGCCGACATGGCAATCTCCGGGGCGGTCAGTGTGGTCCTGTTTGTGATCGGCATCGTCTATTTCAGGAAGATGGAACGTCGCTTTGCCGATATCATCTGAGGGGAGCAGGCCGGCGTGTTCCCGGCCTGCCGGATGAAAGGCGCATCCGGCCGCCGAAGCGGTTCGGTTGTTACGCCCTGGACAGGACTTATGGAATCCAGAGGGCGGAGCTGTATCTTGCAACCTATGAACGATCTAGCCATTCAGGCCGACCGGGTCAGTAAACGCTACCGGATCGGTTCGGCCAGGGAACGGAACAGGACATTCCGCGAGGCCTTGACGAACACGATTGCGGCCCCCTGGCGGTCGTTCAGAAGACAGTTTCAGGGAAAGGCGACGGTCGGAAATGGGTCGCCGGATCTCCTCTGGGCCCTGAAGGATGTGTCCTTTGAGGTCCGGCGCGGCGAGGCGGTGGGAATCATCGGCCGCAACGGCGCCGGAAAAAGCACGCTCCTGAAGATCCTTTCCCGGATTACGGAGCCCACGGAAGGACGGATCGTCCTGCGCGGGCGGGTCGGGTCCCTCTTGGAAGTTGGAACGGGTTTTCATTCCGAACTGACCGGCGAGGAGAACATCTATCTGAGCGGCACGATCCTCGGGATGAGCAGCAAGGAGATCAGTCGCAAGTTTGACGAGATCGTGGCCTTTTCAGAGATGGAAAGGTTCATCAATACCCCCGTCAAGCATTACTCCAGCGGTATGTACATGCGTCTGGCCTTTGCCGTGGCGGCCCATCTGGAACCCGAGATTCTTCTGGTGGATGAAGTCCTGGCGGTAGGGGATGCCGCGTTTCAAAGGAAATGTCTGGGAAAGATGGAGCATGTGGCGCAGGAAGGCAGGACCGTTCTGTTTGTCAGCCACAACATGACAGCGGTCACGGACCTTTGTCAGAAGGCCATTCTCCTTCAGAATGGACAGCTTGCCCAATATGACGATGCCAAGACCGTGGTGCGTGACTATTTGTCATTTAACGAAGAACTTTCGTCCGAAAGGATATGGGATGATCGCAATCCTCCTGGCAATGACCAGATTAAACTGAGAAAGGCCTATTTCGTCGATTCCCATGGCAACAAGCTCGCCATGGCGTTCATCAACCAGGAGATCGGTTTTTGTGTGGAATATGAAGTCCTCGACGATATTCCGTTTTTTACGCATAGCATCAATGTGTTCAACGAGACGGAGGTACATCTGTTCACCTCCCACGATGATCATGCCTATGAAAGATCCGCAGAGATCAAGAGAGGCCGTTATCGGACCATCGTTTGGTTGCCGGCCGACTTGCTGCAAGACGGCGATTTCGAGTTCAGTTTCGCATGCATGCGCTACAACCCCTTCATCATTCTGTTTCATGAGAGGCGGATCGTTAGGCTCAAAATGATGGACACCATCCATTCGGCGACAAGGCATGAAAGCTATCGGGAGGGTCTGCCCGGATTGATCAGACCGAAATTAAAATGGGATGAGCGAAGAAGGGTCTCCGATCCATCATGATGCCGGATAAGAAAGTCGCAGCCATTGTATTGAATTGGAATGGCATGAAGTATATCGATGAATGCCTCGGATCGCTGCAGAGGCAGGACCACCATCCGTTAACGGTTATCTTCGTGGATAACGGCTCCAGTGATGGTTCCAAATACCATGTCCGGAAACATTTTCCCTGGGTCGAGACGATCGTTCTGGACAAGAATCAGGGGTTCGATGTCCCGAACAATCTGGCAATGAAACGGGCGCTGTCCGAAGGTGCCGATTACCTGATCCTCGTTAACAACGATGTGGTCCTTGAGCCCAACGCCATCTCGAAATTGGTCGAGGCAGGCGAAAGGGATCCGTCCATTGGAGCCCTAGGGCCGGTTCAGCTTAAATACAGCGATCCGACACAGGTTATTTCGGCCGGGGGCTATTTTGACTGGAAAAGAGGCTTTGTCGTCCAGTGTGAAAATAGACCTGTCATGAACCGAGAGGTGAAATTCCTGTCCGGCGCAGTGCTGATGCTCAAGAAAACCGTTGCTGAACGGGTCGGGATGCTGGATGAAGACTATTACTTTTATGGCGAGGATGTCGATTTGAGCACGAGGATCATGAAGCACCAATACAAGCTTGTCTGCGTGGCATCTTCCATCGTCCGACATCACGTCCGTGGCAGTACGGCGAAATCTCCCTTTCATGTCTATCACATCACGAGGGCAAGATGGATATTGATGCGCAAGCACGCATCCCTTTTCGACTGGCTTTATTTCATCCCCTTCTATGTGAAGAACTCCATTCTGGGGGAATGTCGGTGGTATCTCCGTCACGGCTATAAAGATGAGGCAAGGGCCATGATCTGGGCGATCATGGATTCCTTTCGCAATCGCCTCCGATCGACCTATTCCGGGCCTGTTGACTTCAATAGCGCCCCTGTGGGTGAAAATGGCGGATAAGCTGGACACCCTTCCAAGGGGAGGATCGATGAGGGGCCGGTTTGAGCATCCGGCCTTGATCCGTTCGATTAAAGGTCTCGTTTCAGGAAAAGGATCCCTGGGAACACCCGAGTGATGACGGCGAGGATCGATGAAAATTGCTGTGGGTACTATCTTTGAGGAGTACGGCGGGGTCAGCCGTCACATCCGCAACATCCGGCGCTACTCTTCCCATCGGGTCTCCATCGTGCCGTCCAGGCCGGTGCGCATTCTCCTGAACCGCTGCCGATGGGTGAAGCCGCACTACAAACGGTTCATCGAACAATCCCGGCTGGAGAGGTACGACATCCTCCATTCCCACGCCGATCCCTGGTTCGAACGGGTTTGCCATGCCTCCCGATCGCAGTCCCGCAAGTGGGTCCACACCTTCCATTCCCTTTTCTTTGCCGAGGACTATGAAGGCGGCCTGGTAGACTGGCAGATCGAGGAGAATCAGGCCCTCATCGAATGGTGTTCCCAGGCTGACCTCAGGATCTGCGTGTCGCCATGGCTGCACGAGTTTCTCCAGAAGAAATATCAGATTTCCACGTACGTCATCGAAAATGGCATCGATCCGGCGATTTATACCATGGCGAAGGCTGATCGATTTGTCCGACGGTATGGGATGGATCGTTTTATCCTCTATGTGGGTGGAATCCGGGAGGTCAAGAACCCGCTCTTCTTCAAGCAATTGGCGGAGCGGATGCCCGATCATCGGTTCGTAATGGTCGGTGAGAGACTGAACGAGGCGTCCTTCCGATCGGCCTATCAGTGTGATATCCCCAAGAACCTTCATCTGATCGGGGCGATCCGGTATCCCGATGTCCTGGATGCCATGGCAGCGGCCAGGGCGTACGTGATGACGAGCAAACGGGAATCCATGCCCTACACGCTCTTGGAATCCATGGCGTTAGGCAAGCCCGTCGTTGCTCCTGATCACTCGGGTCCCAGGGACGTCCTTGCCGGGACCGGCGCGGGATTCCTCTATCAGCCCGACTCCCTCGACGATGCAGCCGACAAGATCGGATTGGCCCTCGATTCGCAGACAGTCGGCCCGGCAGCCAGGGAGCGGATTGAAGAAAGCTATCACATCTCGAAACAGATTCGGAAACTCGACGAGCTGTATCAATCGCTTGTGTAAGCCGTGATTAAAGATGTGCGGGATCGCAGGATACATTCTTAGGGCGCCGACAGGACATCAGGCCGCGGGGTACATTGACGCCCTCTTGGGGCCGATCCGCCGGCGCGGGCCCGACGACGAGGGACTGAGCCTCATCAACCGCGATAAGCGGTCCATCCTGTCTTTCCGGACCGATCGGACCTCGCTCAAGCTATCCCACCTGCCACCCCTCGGCAAGGAGCTCATCCCCCTCCACGATGCGGCCCTTCTCCACACCCGCTACTCGATCATCGACCTTACTGAGGGTGGGCATCAGCCTTTCATCAGCTCCGATGGAACGGTCACCGCTGTCTTCAACGGCGAGATTTACAATTACATAGAACTTAGGGAGGATCTGATCGCCAAGGGTGTGGCGTTCCGCACCCAATCCGATACGGAGGTCCTCGTCGAGGGATACCGGGTCTGGGGGCATGATCTCTGGAACCGGATGAACGGCTTCTGGGCCGTGGCTCTGTACGATGTCCGGAGAGACGAGATGGTTTTCTCCCGGGATCGGATCGGTGTGGCCCCCCTCTACTACCGGGAACTGCCGGAGGGATTTTTCTTTGCCAGTCTGATCCAGAGCCTGATCGACATCTCCCCCGGTGCTGTGGAGATGGACCGGGACGTCGTCGAGGGATTTGTGCAGACCGGGATCAAGGACCACGATCAGACCACCTTCTACCGACAGATCCGAAGCCTCCCCTCACTGACCACTGTCACCCTCCCGAGAGGGGGCTTGCACCTGAGCGATGGAAAGGCCAAGAAATATTGGGACTTCCCGGCCGCGAGGCTCAAACCTGGGGATCTTTCCTTCGAGGAGGCGGTTCAGCGTTACCGGGACATCTTCTTCAGTGCCGTGGACCTTCGGTTGAGGGCCGACGTCAAGGTCGCCTTCGAGTTGAGCGGCGGGCTGGACAGCTCCTCCGTGGTGGCTGCGGCCGCCATGACGAGGAAGGACATCACGACCTACACGGTCAGCATCCAGGGAGCCGACGAGGAACCCTACGCCAGGGCGATGCTGGAACGTTACCCCCTCGACTATCGGGTCCTCAAACATCTCGAAGGGGATTTCAAGTTGGAATGCGGGGCTTTTGCCAGGGTCATGGAGGAGCCGTACGACAATCCCAACGCCTACAGCCACCACTGCATGCTCCGCCGCATGAAGGCTGAAGGCGTTTCCGTGGTCGTCACCGGCGCCGGGGGCGACGAGGTCCTTGCCGGATACGAGGCAAGCTTCTGGCCGAAGGCCTACGAGGAACTGCGGAGAAACGGCTTCTTCTGGACGGCGGAGTGGTACGAATTCTGCCGCCGCTTCATGACGCTGCGGAAGACCCGGGAGACCCTGACCCACTATCTCGCGGACATTCCCGGTTATCTCCGGCGTCGTCTGGTCCGCCCAAAGGCCCTATCGGACGGCGGTGCCGTCACGGCAGCCGGGGAGTATCGGAAATCCTATGGACGTCTGTCCTTCCACGAACAGGCCCTCTACCACTTCCGAGTCGCCCTGGTCCCCTTCTATATGAGGAGCAGCGACCATTTCACCATGTCCATCCCGATCGAACACCGGTTCCCACTCCTGGATTACCGGATGGTCGAACTGGGTCTGCAGATGCCGATCCCCTATCTCTTCAGAGGCGGGTGGACCAAATACCTCCTGAGAAAAGCGATGGAGCCCTACTTGCCCGCTCGGATCCTGTGGCGTCGCAAGAAAATGGGGTTCACCTTCCCCTACCGGCTGTATTTCGGTGAGCACGCCGATGCCTTCCAACCCCGGTGGGAGCGGTTCCATGAGCGACGGGTGCTGGCGGAGGGAACGGGCTCCTACCAAAACCTCCTGGAGCGGGATCCCGTGAAGTTGTGGCGCATCCTTTCCACGGCGATCTGGCTTGCCGGGCAGGAGGAAGCGGGTCGGTGAGGATTGCCTTTCTGGTCGATGCCTTCCCTTCCCTGTCCGAGACCTTCATCCTGAATCAGGTGACGGGACTGATCGACCTGGGCCACGACGTGGAGATCTTCGCGGCGCTCCGGGGGGCCATGGATGTGGTTCAGGAGGAGGTGAAGGTCTACGGACTCCTGGACCGCACGCACTACTACCACGAAATTCCAGAGAACCGCCTCCGCCGTTTCGTGAAATTCCTTCCCCTCTTCATGGGGGATCTTTGCCGCCATCCAGCCCTGTCGCTGAAGGCCGTCGACGGCTTTCGCCTCGGCCGGGAAGCCCTTTCCCTTCGCCCCTACTTCCGGACGTCCCTCTTTCTGAGGAGGGGGCCCTTCGATATCCTGCAATGCCATTTCGGGAGGAACGGTCTGGTCGGGGCCTCCCTGAAGGCGCTGGGGGTCCCCGGCCGACTGGTCACCATGTTCCACGGTTACGATATCCGCCGCGGGCTCCGGGAAGGAGGGCAGATCTATCAACCCCTGTTCCGCCGGGGCGACTGTTTCTTGGCGATCTCCCAGGCGAACCGCGAGCACCTCATCCGTTTTGGGGTTGATCCGGAGAAGATTCGCTACCACCCCGTCGGGATCGATCTGGGCCGGTTTGCCCCGACGGGCGATCAAGAGGGGACTCCTGCTAATCCGGAGGTCGTCCGGGTTTTGACGGTGGCCCGCCTGGTGAAAGAAAAGGGTCTCGACGACGGCATACGCGCCGTCTCTGGACTGCTGCAGGACAGGCCGACTCTGCGGATGGAGTACCGGATCATCGGCGACGGTCCTGAAAGCCCCGGCCTGATGCGTCTCGTCGATGAACTCAAGCTCGGTCATGTTGTGAAGTTCCTCGGACCCAAGGGTCAGGGGGAGGTGCGCCAGGCCATGAGGGAAGCCCACCTCTTCTTCCTTCCAAGCCGGGAAGAGGTCCTGCCGGTCGTTCTCATGGAGGCCCTGGCCTCGGGACTGCCGGTTGTGGCGACTTTGGTTGGGAGCGTCGCCGAGATCGTCCGGGACGGTCTTTCCGGCTATCTGGTCCCCACAGGGGACATCGAGGCGATGTCCCTCCGTTTGGGGGCCCTCATCAATCAGCCCGGGAGGGGGCGGGAGATGGCCGCCCAGGGGGGCAAGGATGTGGCCGAGCGGTTCGACATCCGGACGTTGAATCGACGCCTGGTCCAGATCTACGAGGCGCTCCTGCGGAAGTGAAGATCCTCCTCGTCAGCAATCATAATCCGCATTTCATGACCAACGTGGAATACATGCATAAGGCTCTCGGCCAAGCGGGTCACGAGGTGTCGTTCTTCGACGACCGCGCCTATTGGATCCCGGGACGGCTGAGGCAGAGGTTCGATGCCCTGCAGGCCTGGGATCTCGGTCGGTTGA
>CAYOGU010000096.1:0-11349 GCA_964403345.1 uncultured Syntrophus sp.
AGGCCAGGGGCCAGAGACGCCACCGGCGGGAAAGGACGGGGCTCCCCGTCATCTCGATCGTGGGCTACACCAACGCCGGCAAGTCCACCCTCTTGAACGCCCTGACCAAGAGCGAGGTCCTCACCGAGGACCGTCTCTTCGCCACGCTGGACCCGAAGAGCTCGCGCCTCCGCTTTCCCCGGGACGCCGAGGCCGTCATCACCGACACGGTCGGGTTCATCCGGGACCTCCCCAAGGAACTGGTGACCGCCTTCCGGGCGACCCTCGACGAGCTCCAGGGGGCGGACGTCCTCCTCCACGTGATCGACGTGGGCAACCCGGCCTTCGAGGCCCAGATGGCCGCGGTCGAGAAGATCCTCGCGGAACTCGATCTGTCCGGCAAGCCGACGCTCAGGGTCTTCAACAAGCAGGACCGTGTCGCGGACCGGGAACTCCTCCAGAACCTCTGCGAGCGGTTCGGGGCCATGGCCATCTCCGCCCTCGATCCGGCCACGTTCCCGCCGCTGATGGAAAGGCTGGAGTTCCTGATCGGGAGGCCCCGGGAATCCCTATGACGAACCGCAAGGCGAGATACCGGGCCATGGCCGGACCGATCCTCCTGATCGTCCTGACGGGCTACGCCGTCCTGAACCTCCTGGTGCAGAGCGTGGAGGTCTACCAAAGCCTCCCGAAGAAGGACCCCGTCACGATCCACGAGGAGAGGATCCGCCAGCTCAAACCGCTCCTCCCCGCCTCGGGCGCGGTCGGCTACGTCACCACGGTGGAGAACGAGGCCATCTTCGCCTCCGAGAAGAGCTTCCGGAACGTGGAGTACCTGGCCCAATACGTGCTGACGCAGTACACCCTGGCCCCCCTCATCGTCCGGAACAGCCCGGAGTTTCCCTATGTGGTCGGCAATTTCATCGACGGGCCGCCTCCCCCCGGATTGGCCGAGAGGCGCGGCCTGGTCCCGGTGAAGGACTTCGGGGACGGCCTCATCCTGTACCGCAGAGGGGGCGGGCCATGACCTTTCTCTCCCTGATCGTTGCCCTGATGATCGGCCTCCTCCTGACCGGCATCTTCTGGCCGTCGCCGGGGAGGGGCGCGGCCGGATGGCTCCTGAGGGGCTTTCTCGGATGGGGACTCGGGATCGGCGTCACCTCCCTGCTCTATTTCCTCTGTCTCCTGACAGGGCTGGCAAGGTACGCCGCGGCCGCAGACATCGTCCTGGGCCTCGCCCTTGGCCTGGCCCTCTTCTTCCGCGGTCGGAGGAAAAGGGCGGAGGCACGCCAGACTGAGGCGGCAGGAGAGAAGGTCCCGCTTTGGTCCTGGATTTCCGGTCTCTTTGCCCTGGAACTGATCGCCTCCCTGGCCTCCTTCATCATCGCCGTCCTGAAGGAGCCCCACGGCCGGTGGGACGCTTGGCTGATCTGGAACATGCACGCCCGCTTCCTCTTCCGCAGCGGGCCGGGATGGCGGGAGGCCTTTGCCAGCGGCCAGGACTGGAGCCACTGGGATTACCCCCTGATGCTCCCGCTCTCGATCGTCCGGGGCTGGAGCTACGCCGGGATGGAGGAGGGCATTTTCCCGGCGGTGATGGGCCTCCTCTTCACCGCCCTCGTCCTCGGCCTTCTCCTGGCTGCGCTCGTCCTCCTCCGGGGCCGGACCCAGGGCTGCCTTGCCGCCATGGTCCTGATGGGGACCCCCTTCTTCATCACCATGGGGGCCTCCCAGTTCGCCGACGTCCCCCTGGCCTTCTTCATCCTGGCCAGCATGGTGATGCTCTTCACCGCCGCAAGGTCGGACGGAAGCGCCGCCGGCCCCCTGGTCCTGGCGGGCCTCGCCGCGGGCCTCGCCGCCTGGACGAAGAACGAGGGGCTGCTCTTCGCGCTCGTCGCGTCCGGCAGCCTCTTGGGAATCACCGCCAAGACCTCCGGGTGGCGCCGGGCCCTCGAGCGGACCGCGGAATTCCTGGCCGGGGCCCTGCCGGTCCTGATCATCGTCCTGATCTTCAAACTCCGGATCGCGCCGGCCAATGATCTGGTGGCCGGGTTCGGCTGGGCTGCCCTAGGGGAGAAACTGTTCGACATCCACCGCCACGTCCAGATTGCCAAGGCCTTTTTTGTCACGGCCCTGAGCTTCACCCAAGGGCTCTTCGACGTGCGCACCGGGATGGGTCTCAATCCCGGACCGGTCAACCTCCTGGTCGTGGCCGCCTACCTCCTCCTCGTCGGGATCCGCATCGAGAGGACCGACCGGACCGCTCTGGTCCAGGGCGCCACGGTACTGATGCTGATGCTGGCTGGTTACTTCCTTGTCTATGTCCTGACCCCGTTGGATTTGACCTACCACCTCATGACGTCTCTGAATCGGCTCTTCATCCAGCTCTGGCCGGGGATCCTCTTGACGCTCTTCATGATCGCCGGTGCACGGGTCGAAGCGCCTCTCCCGCCGTCGGTCCCGGCCAAGGGGAAGCCCCGGCGCAGGGCGAAAGGGGCAAGATGAAATCAACAAAACCATTCATGAAAGCGCCGTCTCCTCCTCGGAAGAAAGCGACGGGAAAAGCGGAAAAATCCTCCGGGCCCGCCCCGGTTGCCGGCCAAGGCCCGGATGCCCGCCGATCCGTTTTCGGCAGGGCCTTCTGGATCGGCGTCGTTCTGGTCGTTCTGACCGCAGCGGTCTATGGGCAGACGGTCCAGCACGGCTTCATCAGCTTCGACGACGACGACTATATCACCAACAACCCCGTGGTCCAGCGGGGGTTGACCTGGGAGGGGGTCCTCTGGGCCTTCTCGGCCCCCCACGTTTACAACTGGCACCCGCTGACCTGGCTGTCCCACATGCTCGACATCCAGCTCTTCGGCCTGGATGCGGGTGGGCACCACCTGATGAATCTTCTTTTCCATCTCGCCAACACCCTCCTGCTCTTCATCGTCCTCAAGGGGATGACGGGGACCCTCTGGCGGAGCGGCTTCGTGGCCGCCCTCTTCGCCCTGCACCCCCTGCACGTGGAATCGGTGGCCTGGGTGGCCGAACGGAAGGACGTCCTGAGCACCCTGTTCTGGATGCTCACGCTCGGATGCTACCTCCGTTACGTGAAGGCCCCCGTCCTGCGCCGCTACTGGCCGGTCCTCCTCTGCTTCGCCATGGGCCTGCTGGCCAAACAGATGGTGGTGACCCTTCCCTTCGTCCTGCTCCTTCTGGATTACTGGCCGCTGAAGCGCCTGGGCCCCGAGGCCCCGGCCTCCCTCCAATCGAAGCCCCCTTCGGAGGGTAGCCTCTCAGTTCCGGCCCGACCGCGGCCCGCAACCGACGGCGGCCCCGATGAGTCCGCGGCCCTTCCCGATTGGCGCCGGACCGTTCCCCTGATCCGGGAGAAGCTCCCCCTCTTCGCCCTGGCCGCCGGGGCCAGCATCCTGATCTACCTCGTCCAGGCCCAAACGGGCCTCGTGAAATCCGCGGAGGCGTTCCCCCTTTCGGCGCGCCTGGAAAACGCCCTTTATTCCTACGCCGTCTATCTCTTCAAGGCGTTCCTCCCGGTTCACCTGGCCGTCTTCTACCCCCACCCGGGGACCGCCCTTCCCCTCTGGAAGTGGGCTGGCGCGGCCGCACTGCTCCTGCTGATCACCGCCTTCGTCCTGCACAGCAGGAAGGCCCCCCTCGCCGTGGGATGGTTCTGGTACCTGGGAACGCTGGTCCCGGTCATCGGTCTTGTGCAGGTGGGCCTTCAGGGGATGGCGGACCGCTACACTTACATCCCGCTGATCGGCGTCTTCATCATGGCCGCCTGGGGAATCCCGGAGCTGGTCGCCGGCCGGCCCTTCCGAAAGGTCGTCCTGACCGTCACCGCACTGGCCGGCATTGCCGCACTGGCGATCCTGACCTGGCTCCAGGTGGGCACCTGGCGAAGCAACATCTCCCTTTACAGCCATGCGGCGGCGGTCACCACGGGCAACGCCTGGGCCGAATACAACCTGGGCCTGGCCCTGGCGGTCGAGGGCCGTCACCGGGAAGCCGTCCCACATCTTCAGGAGGCCATCCGCCTGAAGCCCGGCAACCTGAATGCCATCTTGAATCTCGGCGTGATCCAGGCCGGGCGGAGGGATTTCGCCTCAGCCCGGGCCAGTTTCAACCGTGTTTTGGAACTCAGCCCGGGACATGCCGATGCGCTGAAGAACCTCTCGCTGCTGCTCATCATGCAGGACGATCTCGACGAGGCGGCCGCCCGCCTCCAGACCCTCCGCCGGGTCCGTCCCGACAGCCCGGAGGGATGGTTTCTGACGGGGCTGCTCGACTCCAGGCGCGGGAAACCGGCCGAAGCAGAGGCCGACTTCCTCAAGGCCGTCGGTCTTCGGCCGGATTACGCAGAAGCCCACACCAATCTGGCCATCCTCCTGGCCGAGCAGGGACGCCTCAAGGAGGCCATTGTCCATTTCAGGGAGGCCGTCCGGATTCGGCCGGGCGACCGCGAGGCGGCCAGGAACCTGCAAATGGCGTTGGGCGAAGCCCGGCTAAATCGCAAGTCGCCTTAGGAGGAACCCCTCTCTACGGGGTCAAAATCCCTATTGACATCCCGGGAATTATGTTTTAAGGTCCGGGCAATTTCGTCATTGGGGTTTCCCGAAAATGAACGGTATCTCGAGAAGGGCTGGCTGCATCGTTTGGAATTGGCTTTGCCGGGGTCTCCTGTTGTGCCTCGCCCTTCTTTGGATGGGCCAAGACCCATCCTCCCTCGTTTTTAGGAACAGTTGACCCCGAAGAAAACGTATCCTAAAGGCCATGGGTGATAAAAACCATGGCCTTTTTCGTTGGGGCTCGTATCCTGCGAGCCGATCCGATGCCGGGGAAGGCCTGGCCTGTGGCGAACCCGGAAGGCGATAGGGACTGTTAGAGGGAAACGCTATGCATGAAGTGATATGGCACGGCCGAGGCGGACAGGGCGTCGTGATCGCCGCACAGATCCTGGCCGAATCGGCCTACCTGCAGGGATTCAAGGGGGTCACCTCGGCCCCGACCTTCGGCCCGGAACGGCGGGGGGCGCCGCTGACCGCCTCGACGAGGATCTCCGACACCCCGATCCGTACCTTCTCCCAGATCGAAAAGGCGGACATCGCCGTCGTCCTGGATCCCTCGCTCTTCGGGGTGGTGAACATCCTGGGAACCCTCAAGCCCAAGGGGCTGCTCGTCATCAACACCTCCCAGAAGGCCGACGAGGTCGACATCAAAGGCTGTGCCGCCATCGCCACGGCGGATGCGGCGGCCATCGCGATCCGCTTCCATCTCCTCAAGGAAGGGGCGCCGATGGTGAACACCCCGATGCTCGGGGTCCTTTCGAAGGCCTCGGGTCTCGTCTCGATCGAACACCTTGAGAAGGGACTCAAGTGGAAGCTCTCCGGCACGACCGCCGCAACGAATATCGCGGCGCTCCGGGCCGCTTACGAAGAAGCCTCCATCACGACCATCGTATGAAAACCGAAAGGCAAGCTATGGAACGAAAAGACGACAACATCTCTGCCATGTGCAGACCCGCCGTCGGTGAGGCGGGAAAGACCGGGGATTGGCGGGACGCCACCCCCGTCATCGATCCTGCCAAGTGCATCGCCTCGGTCAAGAACCGGCCGGCCTGTTTTCTCTGCTGGCTCTACTGCCCGGAAGGGATCGTCACCGCCAGTGTCCCGGTCAAGATCGACCTCGAATACTGCAAGGGGTGCGGCATCTGCGCCGAGGAGTGTCCCGCCAAGGCGATCAAGATGGTGATGCACGAGGAGGGCGGCAAATGAGCGGCAATGTCCAGATCATGACCGGCAATTCGGCCGCCGCTTACGGCGTGAAGCTCTGCAAGGTCCAGGTCGTCTCCGCCTATCCGATCACCCCCCAGACCTCGGTCACCGAGACGATCGCCAACTGGGTCGAACGGGGGGAACTGAAGGCGGAATACGTCCGGGTGGAAAGCGAACACTCGGTAATGACCGTTTGTGTGGCTGCCTCCACCGTCGGTGCCCGGGTCTTCACCTCGACCTCGTCGCACGGCCTTCTGTACATGCACGAGCAACTCCATTGGGCGGCGGGTTCCCGCCTGCCCATCGTCATGTGCTGCGTGAACCGCGGCGTCGGCGCCCCCTGGTCGATCTTCAACGACCAGCAGGACTCCATCGCCCAGAGGGACACCGGCTGGATCCAGATTTACTGCCGGGACAACCAGGAAATCCTCGACTCGGTGATCCAGGCCTACCGGATCGCCGAAGAGGTCTACTGCCCCGTCATGGTCTGCTACGACGGCTTTGTCCTGTCCCATACCATGATGCCCGTCGAGATCCCCGACGCCGAAAAGGTCTGCGAATATCTGCCTCCCTACAAGCCGCACACGATCCTGTGCCCCGAAGATCCCCGGAACATCAATCCGGTCATCTTCCCCTGGCAGAGGCGGGACGCGGAGGGGGTTCTCCGGGACGGCTATATGGACATGCGCTTCAAGCTCCAGCATGCTCTAGAGGCCTCGCATGACGTGATCGTCCGGGCCAGCCTCGAGTTCGCGGAGCGCTTCGGCCGGAACCACAACGGGATGCTCTGGGGCTATAAGACCGAGGATGCCGAGGTCCTCATCGCCGGCATCGGTTCGATCGCCACGGAGGCCACTGCGGCGGCGGATCTCCTCCGCGAAGAGGGAATCCGGGCCGGCGTCGTCGGGATCCGGGTCTACCGCCCCTTTCCCCGCGAGGAGGTCCGCGAGGTCTTCCGGACCGCCCCGGCTATCGTCGTCTTCGAGAAGGACATCAGCTACGGTTACGAGGGCGCTCTCTCGGCCGACATCAAAGCGGCCCTCTACGGGACCGGCATCGCTGCACCGATCCACAATTACATCGCAGGTCTCGGCGGCCGCGACGTGAAAACCAGCGAACTGGCCGAGGCGGTCCGCTCCTCCCTGTCGGCCATCGCCGGAGGCACGAGGGAGCGGCAGACCTGGCTGAACTGCGTCACGGAGTAGAACGGGAGAAGAAGAAATGCCGGAAAAACTTTTTAAAGTGAACACCGAAGAATATATTCTGCCGGGGAACCGGGCCTGCCAGGGCTGCGGCCTGACGCTCGCATACCGGTACATCCTCAAGGCCCTGAGGGGAAACACGATCATGACGGTCCCGGCGAGCTGCCTGACGGTCCTCCACGGCCTCTACCCCATCACCTCTGTCGAGGTTCCCTGCCTGAACTGCACCTTCGCCAGCACCGCGGCCTCGGCCTCGGGCTTGGTCGCTGGACTGTCCGCCCTGAACCGCAGCGATACCACGGTCGTCGCCATGGCCGGCGACGGGGGAACCTTCGATATCGGGATCCAGGCCCTGTCCGGGGCCGCCGAACGGTCGACGGACTTCATCTACGTCTGCTACGACAACGAGGCCTACATGAACACGGGAACGCAGCGTTCCAGCGCCACCCCGGCGGGTGCACTGACCACGACGACGCCCGTGCTCACCAAGCAGCAGGGAAAGAAGGACATGATGAAGATCATGGAGGGGCACGACATCCCGTACCTGGCCACCTGCTCCCCCTCCTACCCCCTCGACCTCTACGACAAGTTCGTCAAGGCCAAGAGAATCAAGGGGACCCGCTATATCCAGATCGCCACCCCCTGCCCTCCAGGCTGGGTCTACCCGCCCAAGGACACGATCAAGATCGGCCGGCTCGCCGTGGAGACGGGTATCGTCGTCCTGTATGAGATCGAAAACGGGAAGTTCCGCTTCACCGGCCGGAGCAAGACCCTGGCTGAAAAGGGGAACCCCAGCCCGGTGATCAATTTCGTGGAACGGCAGGGCCGTTTCAAGAAGATGAGCATGGAGCAACTCGGCCACCTCCAGCGGTGGGTCAACACTCGGTGGGGGGAGTACCTCAAACGGGCGGAGGCCTCCTAAACCAGATCAAAGCCCCCTCCTGAAGGAGGGGGCTTTTTGTTTTTCCGATCGAAGCTCGGTCTTGCTCCCGGATCGTCAACGGCAGTCGCAGCCGGCGCGAAGCGCCACATCCGCGATGAGGGCGGCGTACCGGTCCGCCGCCCCGCGGTTGGCGGCCACCGCCCGGCGACCCGCCTCTCCCTTTTGCTCCAGCAGTCCCGGGTTACCCAGGAGCCCCCGGATCCCCTCGTAAAGCTCATCCTGGTTTCGGACGGTAATCCCCGCCCCCGCCTCTTCGAGAAGGGTCCGTTCATCCCTGAAATCGTCCATGTGGGGCCCGTAGAAAACGACCTTCCCCCAGGCGGCCGCCTCTAGGATGTTCTGGCCGCCCTTCGGGACGAGGCTGCCCCCGCAAAAGACGACCGTGGCCAAACTGTAGATTTTGAAGAGCTCTCCGATGACGTCGATGAGGACCACCCGTTCGTCCATGCGCCGCCGTCCGGCGCGGATCTCCGACATCCGGATGAAGTCGGCAAATCCGGCCTGGCCGAGGAGTCCCGCGACGGCATCGCCCCGTTCGATGTGACGGGGGATGAGGATCAGCTTGAATCCCGGCCGCTCCCCCAGGAGCCGGCGATAGACCTCCAGAACGGCCGCCTCCTCCCCCTCATGAGTGCTCCCCGCCACCAGGACCTCCCTGCCCGGCGTCATCCCCAGGCGGCCGGCGATCTCGCTCTCCAGCTCCGGGGAGACCCGGGCGGCGAGACTGTCGTACTTGGCGTTTCCAAGGACATGGATCCTCGCGGGAGGCATTCCGATCGCCGAAAGTCTCTGGGCATCGGTCCCGGAGATCACGCCGGCGTCGTCGAGGGCGGAAAGGATCCCCTCCCAGAAGAAACGCGTCCGGCGGTAACGGCGGAAGGAACGGGGGGAGATCCGGCCGTTGGCCAGGACGATCCTCGTCCCGCGCTTCCGGCAGATCCGAATGAAATTGGGCCAAAATTCCGTTTCGACGGGGATAAAGAGATCGGGCCGGACCCGATCAAACACATGGCGGACCACCCAGGGGATATCGAGGGGATAGTAGAGATGCGCGTTCGCCGCGGGGACAAGCTTGCGGGCCATCTCCTGGCCCGTTTCCGTGCTCGTGGACAGGACCAGGCAGGCCCCGGGAAGGCGGGTGCGCAGGGCCGCCATGATGGGGGCGGCCGCCGTCACCTCCCCGACGGAGACGGCATGGATCCAGATCCTCGGCGTCCCCTGCAGCCGGGAGAGGGCCGCCGGGTCGAGCCGTCCGAACTTTGGACCCAGGCTCCGGCGGTATTTTCCGGTGAAGAGCATCTTCGCCCCGTAATAGGGAACGGCGACAAGGGCGGCGATCAGCAGCAGCGCATTGTAAAGTCCCGACCAGAACAAAACCCAACCCTTTCAACAGATGCTTCCAGTGGCAGAAAGGCCTCCGGAGGCGGGAAGATCCGTCGTTTTCTGTTCCTCCATAGCACGACCGGCCCAGTGCCGCAAGCGAAAGGCTCGTTGACAGGTCCTTGCCGATGGTGTATGGACATTCCAGGGGATAGCTCACCATGCGGAAGATCGCACCATCCATCCTGTCGGCGGACGGAAGCAGGCTCGGCGAGGAGATCACGGCCGTCGAGAAGGCCGGGGCGGATTGGCTCCACATCGACGTCATGGACGGCCACTTCGTCCCCAACCTCACCTTCGGGCCGGGACTGGTCGCGTCCCTGAGACCGACGACGCGCTTGACTTTCGATGTCCACCTGATGATCGAAAACCCGGAACGGTACATCGACGATTTTGCCAAGGCCGGGGCCGACCGGATCACCGTCCACGTCGAGGCCTCGGTTCACCTGCACCGGGTCGTCGCCATGATCCGCGAACGGGGGATCCGGCCGGGGGTCTCCCTCAATCCGGCGACACCGCTTGCCCTGGTGGAGCCGATCCTGGCCGACATCGACCTCCTGCTCGTCATGAGCGTTAACCCCGGCTTCGGGGGGCAGAAGTTCATCCCCGGGACTCTCCCCAAGATCGCCCAGGCCCGGGAGATGATCCGGAGAATCGCCCCGGAGGTTCTGCTCGAAGTGGACGGCGGCGTGAATCTCAAGAACATCCGCTCCATCGCCGACGCTGGGGCGGACATCCTCGTCGCCGGGGCCTCCGTATTCGGAAGTGACGACTACGCCGAAACGATCAAGGCGATGAAGGCCCTCGTGTCGCCGTCCGCAGTCGCCGTCTGAACTCCTCTGTCCGTCCCCAACAGTCTCAGACCATTTGTCCGTTCAACCGTGCCACGACTTGCTTTGCCTCGGCGACCATCCGCTCGACGACCTCCTTCACGGTCGGCTCGTCGTGGATCAGGCCCGTCACCTGTCCCACGGGAAGGATGCCGCGCTCTAGGTCCCCCTCCTCCGTAGCCAGACGGAAGGCCTTGAAGCCGTTGGCCATGTATGCCAGCTGCCGGGCGGTCTTCCAGCCTGAGGCGAGGACGCCCAGGAAGAGCTTGAAATAGGGGATCTTCATGAGTTTCGCGATCTCGCGGGAATTCGTGAAGGCCGCAACGAGGTCGAGACCGTGCCGGACAGCCCGTTCGGCCGGTTCGGACTTGAGGACCCGGCAGGGGATCCCGTCGATCCGGGGCGAGGCGATGGTGTCCTCGACCCCCTTCTCGATGGAGAGCCGCTTGTAGTTCAAGTGGAGCGGGCTCTCCTGGGTCGTCATGAACCGTGTCCCCATGGCAATCCCCTCCGCACCAAGGGCCAGGGCCGCCGCAAGCCCCCGGCCGTCCCCGACCCCCCCCGCCGCGATGACGGGAATCTCCAGGCAGTCGACAAGACTCGGGACCAGAACCAGCGAGGTGACCGCCTCGCCGTGGGCGGCCGCCTCATGGCCGGTGGCGATCACGCCGTCCGCCCCGTAATCCTGGGCGCGCTTCCCGTGGCGGGCGTTGACGACGGTGGCAATCACCTTTCCGCCGTAGGCATGAGCCTCCTTGACGATCCAGTCGCCTTTCCCCAGGGCGAAGTTGATCACCGGGACCTGCTCCTCGAGCATGACCCTGGCGTTCTCTGCGGCCCCCGGGAAGAGAAGCGAGGCGTTGCAGCCGAAGGGCTTGTCGGTCAGACTCCGGATCTCCCGGATCGCCTGCCTCGTCCGCCCCGCGTCCAAGGGTCCCGTGGCGAGGATCCCGAGCCCCCCCGCGTTGGAGACGGCCGCCACCATCTTCGGGACGCTGATCCAGCTCATGCCGGAAAGCAGGATGGGGTAATCGATGCCGAACAGTTCGGTGATGCGCGTCTTCACAGGTTCTCTCCTTTCACTCTTTTTCGTCGAATTCCGCCATCCGGGAGAATCAGATCCCTATGCGCTCAAGGATATCTTTCTGGACCCTATTTCGCCTGGAGGTAGCGGCCGATCGTCATGATCTCCGCTTCCTTCGTCCCCTCGTAGAGCTCCAGGATCTTGGCGTCCC
>CAYOGU010000097.1:0-11183 GCA_964403345.1 uncultured Syntrophus sp.
CCTCGGTCGCCGAGGTGTTCGAGAAGATGCCACAGGCCTTCCGGGCCGACAGGGCCGCCGGAGTGAACGTCGTCTTCCAGTATGTCATCTCCGGCGAGGGGGGCGGAAAGTGGTTTGCCGAAATCAAGGAAGGGGCCTGCCGCGTCGAAACGGGCAACCACCTGAGCCCGACCTGCACGCTCACGATCGACGCCTCGGATTTCCTGGCCCTGATGAACGGGAAGCTCCCGGCGATGACGGCCTACACCTCGGGGAAGCTCAAGATCGACGGCGACATCGTGAAGTCGCAGTTGATCGGCAAACTCTTCAAAATGTAAGAGGAGGGACGAGAGATGATCGGAATCACTTCCTACGGCGCCTACATCCCCCGCCTGCGTCTCGAAAGGGCGGCCATCTACCGGGCGATGGGCTGGTTCGCCCCGGCCACCATCATGGTCGCCCAGGGGGAGCGCTCGATGTGCAACCACGACGAGGACGCCCTCACGATGGCCGTCGCGGCCAGCCGGGACTGTCTGATCGGCAAGGACAAAAAGGCGATCGACGGGGCCTACCTCTGCTCGACGACCCTTCCCTTCGCCGACCGCCAGAACGCCGGGATCCTGAAGACCGCCTTGAACCTCCCCGACGCGATGATCACCGCGGATTTCACTTCGTCGCAACGCGCCGGAACAACGGGCCTGATCACGGCCCTCGAGGCCGTCGAGGGCGGTGGCCGCAGGAACGTCCTGGTTGCCGCAGCCGACAGGCGCGAGACCAAGCCCGCCTATTTCTACGAGATGTGGTTTGGCGACGGGGCAGCGGCGCTCCTGGTCGGAAGCGATAACGTCCTTGCCGAGTTCAAGGGCTCCCACAGCGTCTCCTACGACTTCGTGGACCACTTCCGGGCTGCCGGGAAGGCCTACGACTATACCTGGGAGGAGCGCTGGCTTCGCGAGGAGGGCTACTCGAAGTTCATCCCCGAGGCCGTGGAGGGCCTCTTCAAAAAGACCGGCCTCACCATGGCCGACGTCCGGTGGGTCGTCTTCCCCTGCCTCTTCAAGGCGGAGCACCGGACGATCGCCAAGACCCTCGGGGCCTCTCCGGAGAAGGTGATCGACACGATGCACGAAGTCTGCGGTGAGACCGGCGCGGCCCACCCTTTCCTCATGTTCGGCGCGGCCCTCGAACAGGCCAAGCCCGGCGACGGGATTCTCCTGGCCGGTTTCGGCCAAGGCTGCGACGCCCTCTTCTTCCGGGTCACCGAGGCGATCGCGAAGTTTCCCGCGCGCACAGGGGTAAAGGGTGCCCTGGCCAATAAAAAGACCACCGATAATTACATGAAGTTCCTGAAGTTCCGCGATCTGATCGACCCGGAGATGGGGATCCGGGCCGAGGCCCCGACCCAGACGGCGATGACGACCCTCTGGCGGAAGCGCAAGATGATCACGGGCCTCGTCGGCGGGAAGTGCCGGGACTGCGGGACCGCCCAGTACCCCGCGATGGACATCTGCGTGAACCCGGACTGCGGCCACGTGGGGACCCAGGAGGACTACGAGTTCGCCGACGTCCCCGCCCGAATCAAGACTTTTACGGGCGACCTTTTGGCCGTCTCGGTCGATCCGCCGGCGATCTACGGGATGATCCAGTTCGAAGGGGGCGGCCGGCTCATGGCCGACTTCACGGACTGCGAGCTTTCCGACTGCAAGGTGGGGATTCCGGTGAAGATGGCCTTCCGGCGGCGCTTTTGGGACGACGAGCGGGGCTTTGCCGGCTACTTCTGGAAGGCGATCCCGGAGCCCGGGGCCGCCGCAGCCCTTCCCGAGATCCGATTCGACAAAAGGGTGGCGATCGTGACCGGGGCCGGGGCGGGGCTCGGGCGGACCTATGCCCTGGAACTCGCCAGGAGGGGCGCAAAGGTCGTGGTCAACGACTTCGGCGGGACGCGCGACGGTGCCGGAGCGGGCTCGGCCAGTCCCGCAGACAAGGTGGTCGAGGAAATCGTGGCCCTGGGCGGCGAGGCCGTTGCCAACTACGACAACGTCGCCACGGCCGCGGGCGGCGAGGGGATCGTCAAGACCGCCCTTAAGGCCTTCGGCGGCGTGGACATCCTCATCAACAACGCCGGCATCCTCCGGGACAAGAGTTTCCTCAAGATGGAGCCCGAGAACTGGGAGGCGGTCCTGGCCGTCCACCTGAACGGCGCCTACAACGTAACGCGTCCGGCCTTCGCCGCCATGCGGGAGAAGGGCTATGGCCGGATCGTCATGACGACCTCGGCCGCCGGCCTCTTCGGCAACTTCGGCCAGACCAACTACAGCTCCGCCAAGATGGGTCTCGTCGGCTTCATGAACACCCTCAAGATCGAGGGGGCCAAGTACAACATCAAGGTGAATACGATCGCCCCCCTCGCTGCCTCGCGTCTCACCGAGGACATCATGCCGCCGGAGATGTTCGCCAGGATGAAGCCTGAGTTCGTGACGGGAATCGTCTTGTACCTCTGCTCCGAGGCCTGCGAAGCGACCGGCGAGATCGTCAACGCCGCGGCAGGATTCTACAGCCGGGCTGCGGTCTTGACCGGCCCCGGGGCGATCCTGGGCGGCCCGGAGAAGATCCCGACAGCCGAGGAAATCCGGGACAACTGGGCAAAGATCGACAGCATGCAGGGAGCGAAGGAACTTTCCGACGCGAACACGGCGGTCCTCTCGTTCCTTACGCCGCCTTCACCGCCTGCAGGGGGCCAAGCGCCTCCGGCCGGAGCGATAGGCGGGACGGGGGTTGCCGGTGCCGGCGCACCGGCAGGAGGAATGGATGTGAAGGGCGTCTTCGCGAGGATGCCCGAGGCCTTCCGTCCAGAGAAGGCCGGGGGGGTGGACGTCCTCTTCCAGTTTTCCATCTCCGGGCCCGGCGGCGGCGACTGGACCGTGGCCGTGAAGGACGGGGCCTGCAAGGTCGAGGCGGGCAAGGCTGAAAAGCCCACCACGACGATCAAAATGGCCGACGAGGACTTCCTGGCCCTCATCGCCGGGAAGCTCGACGGAATGCAGGCCTACGGCTCCGGGAAACTGAAGGTCGAGGGGGACATCATGAAGTCCCAGCTCATCGGAAAGCTCTTCAAGTTCGCAGGGAAATAAGGAGGGAAGCATCATGGCATCGGGAATCAGGAACAAGGTGGCGATTCTCGGGATGGGATGCACCCGTTTCGGGGAGCGCTGGAACATGGGGGCCGAGGAGCTCCTCGTCGAAGCCTTCCAGGAGTGCCTCGCCGACGCCGGGATCGAGAAGGGGCAGATCGGGGCGGCCTGGTACGGCCACTGCATCGAGGAGGTCGGCCTGGGGAAGTCCGCGACGCCGCTGGGGGTGGCTCTGCGCCTCCCCAACATCCCCATCACCCGGACCGAAAACTACTGCGCCACCGGGACCGAGGCCTTCCGCGGGGCGGTCTACGGAGTCGCTTCCGGCGCCTACGACATCGCCCTCGCGATCGGCGTGGAGAAGCTCAAGGACACCGGCTACGGGGGCCTTCCCAACGCCGGCTCCAGCTTCGGCTCGCTCGCCTGGCAGTGGTTCCCCAACGCCTCGGCCCCTGGGCTCTTCGCACAGCTCGCCTCGGCCTACGCCGCCAAGTTCCGCGTTGCCGACCAGGACCTCAAGAAAGCGATCGGCCACGTATCGGTCAAGAGCCACGCCAACGGCGCCCTGAATCCCAAGGCCCACCTGAGAAAGCCCGTAACCCTGGACCAGGTCCTGGCGGCCCCGATCATCGCGCATCCGCTGGGCCTCTTCGACTGCTGCGGCGTCTCAGACGGGGCCGCGTGCGCCATCGTGACGACGCCCGAAATCGCGCGGTCCCTGGGGAAGAAGGATATCGTCTCGGTCAAGGCGATCCAGCTTGCCGTCTCGAGCGGCGCCGAAGGAGGATTCAACGCCTGGGACGGCGAGCACTTCGTGACCACGAGCGTCTGCAGCACCAGGGCTTACCAGGAGGCCGGGATCAAGAACCCCCGCGAGGAGATCAGCATGATGGAGCTCCACGACTGTTTCTCGATCACCGAGATGGTGACCTACGAGGACCTCCACATTTCCGAGCGTGGGCACGCTTGGAAGGACGCCCTCGACGGTTTCTACGACCGGGACGGGAAGCTCCCCGCCCAGGTGGACGGCGGGCTCAAGTGCTTCGGCCACCCCATCGGGGCCTCGGGTCTCAGGATGATCTACGAGATGTACCTCCAACTCCTGGGCCGGGCCGAGGCAAGGCAGCTCAAGAACCCCCGCTACGGCCTCACGCACAACCTGGGCGGCTTCCCGCACCAGAACGTCTGCGCGATCTCGATCATCGGCCGCTACGAAAACTAAAGGAGGGGTCGGCCATGGAGATCCTCAAGTACACCGACGAGCACCGGATGTTCCGCGATTCGCTCCGGCGGTTCCTCGCCCGGGAGATCACGCCCCACGTGGAGGAGTGGGAGGAAGCGGGGATCGTCCCAAGGGAGGCCTGGCGGAAGATGGGCGAGCAGGGCTACCTCGCCATGGGGGTCCCAGAGGCCTACGGAGGCCTGGGCGCCGACTTCCTCTACTCGGTCATCGTCACCGAGGAGATGGTCCGGACGAACCATTCGGGCCTGGCGGCCTCGCTCCACAGCGACATCATCGTCCCCTACATCCTGGCCTTCGCCACGGAGGAACTGAAGCACAAGTACCTGCCCGGCTGCATCTCCGGCGAGATCATCACGGCAATCGCCATGACCGAGCCCAACACCGGCTCGGACCTGGCGGCGATCCGGACCACGGCTGTCAGGACGGCGACCAGATCGTCCTCAACGGCCAGAAGACCTTCATCAGCAACGGAATCAACTGCGACCTTCTGGTCCTGGCCGCCCGCGACCCGGCCGTCGAGTCCCCCCATGCCGCGGTCGATCTCTACCTTGTCGAGGCCGGGACCCCGGGCTTCGAGAAGGGAAAGAGGATCAAGAAGGTCGGCTGGCACAGCCAGGACACGGCGGAGCTCTATTTCAGCGACTGCCGGATCCCCAAGGCCAACCGCTTGGGCGAAAAAGGGACAGGCTTTCTGATGCTCATGCAGCAGCTCCAACCCGAGCGTCTCGTCTGCGCGATCGGCGCCGTGGCCGCAGCCGAGTACATGATCGAGATCACGATCCAGTACTGTAAGGAACGGACCGCCTTCGGCCGCCCCCTGACCAAATTTCAGAACACCCAGTTCGAAATCGTCGAGATGGCAACCGAGGCGAGGCTGGGGCGGACCTTCGTGGACAAGCTGATCGCCGACCACATGGAGGGCCGCCAGATCGTCGTCGACGTCTCCATGGCCAAGTACTGGACCACGGAGATGGCCTCACGGGTGGCCGACCGCTGCGTCCAGCTCTTCGGCGGCTACGGATACTGCGAGGAGTATCCCATCGCCCGGGCCTGGCGGGACATCCGGGTGACCCGGATCTTCGCCGGGACCAATGAGATCATGAAAACGATCGCCGCCAAGTTCATGGGACTGTGAGGTCAATAAGGAAGGGCCTATCTTGCTATCGGAAATTTCGACAATTGAGGATTTCGACCAGTGGATTCGGCTTGCCCGGGAGGTGGAGCCCCTCTTCGGCCCCATGGTTGAAGATCCCGGCTTTCGGGAGGGCCTCCGACGGGCCCTGGCAGACCGAAATGCCTTATGCGTCAGGAGGACGGGCTGCGAGGCCGGCCGGAACATCCAGGGAGGAATTGTCGTCTCCCCGAAGGACAACGAAGTCCTGTGGTTTGCTGTCGCCGAGGCAAGCCGTAGCCAGGGAGTGGGGAAAGTCCTGCTGGACAGCGCCATCCAGCGCCTGGACCCGGAAAGGCCCATGATCGTCACGACCTTTGACCGATCCGTGGAAGCGGGCCTGCCGGCAAGGAGGCTGTATCGGAGGCATGGTTTCGAGGATGACCGGCCCGGCGGCCTGAATCCCGCGGGGATACCGACGGTCGTCATGGTTCGTTCGAACAGGACAGACTGACCGACCAGGCGGAGGGAAAGCGTATGGCCGGACCGCTGAAAGGTTTGAAGATCCTCGACTTCACGACGCTCCTGCCGGGGCCCTACGCGACCATGACGCTGGCGGACCTCGGGGCGGAGGTCCTGCGCGTCGTCTCGGGCTCGCGGCTCGATCTGGTCACCTTCTTCCCCCCCTTCATCCCCGACACGGCGCTCTCCTGCGGCATCGCTTACCTTGGCCGGGGGAAGCGCTGCATGGCCCTGAACCTCAAGGACCCGCGGGCCGGCAGCATCGTTCGGAGGCTGATCGCCGAGTACGACATCCTGATCGAGCAATTCCGCCCCGGCATCATGGCAAAATTCGGTTTGGACTATGAGAGTCTGAAGGCTGCGAACCATCGCCTCATCTACTGCTCCCTCACCGGCTATGGCCAGACCGGACCACTCCGGGACCGGGCAGGTCACGACATCAACTACCTGGCCCGCTCAGGGGTCCTGTCCTACTCGGGCAGGAGGGCCGGCGGCCCGGCCCCCGCGGGGATCCAGATCGCCGACGTGGCCGCAGGGTCCAACCACGCCATCATCGGGATCCTGGCCGCCGTGATCCACCGCCAGGCCACCGGCGATGGCCAGTACATCGACGTGGCCATGGCCGACGGGGCCCTTGCCTTCAATGCCCTCTTCGCCGCGGCCTGCCTCGTCGACGGGTCCGAGTGTCCCTGCGAGGGAGGGGTCCTCAACGGCGGCTCCCTCTACGACATCTACGAGACCAAGGACGGGAAATTCATCGCCTTCGGGGGGCTGGAGCAGCCCTTCTTCGCAGCCTTCTGCGAGACGCTCGGCCTGCCCGGGCTGATCAAGGGCGGGGTCCTCCCCGAGGAGGTCGCCCCGGCCAAGGAGGCGATCCGCCGGGCGGTGAAGACGAAAACGCGGGACGAGTGGACGGCCCTCTTCGGGAAGGTAGACGCCTGCGCGGAGCCGGTCCTGACGCTCCGCGAGGCCCTGGAGGACGAACAGACGCAGGCGCGGGGGATGGTCGTGGAGGTGGGACTCCCTGGGGGAAAGACGGTGCGGCAACCGGGCCACCCGATCCGATATTCCGCGACGCCGCCCGTGTACGGCCCCGCCGGCGTGGCCGAGGGGACCCACACGCGGGAGGTTCTCCGCGAAATCGGTTATACGGATGGAGAGATCACCGAGTTCGAGAAAACGGGCCTCTTCGACTGACCGTCACCCTCTTAGAGGGGAAAACGGGCCGGTGGAGGGAAAGCCCCATTCAATAACGTTCGAGGGAGGGAAGGATGGAGAGTTGCTTCAAGATCGAAAAAGACGGACATGTGGCCTGGCTGATCCTCAACCGGCCGGACAAGCGAAACACGATGACCTGGGAGTTCTTCGCGGAACTCGTCGGCCACGGCCGGGCCCTGGACGCGGACCCGGAGGTCCGGGCGGTGGTCCTCAGGGCAGAGGGGAAGATGTTCACCGCGGGCCTCGACCTGGTCGCGGCGAGCTCCCTTCTTGGCGACGGCTCGGCCCCCTACCGAGAAGGGCTCAGGCGAAAGGTCTTCGAGTTCCAGGAGGCGATGAGCGCCCCCGAGAAGTGCCGCAAGCCCGTCATCGCCGCTATCCACGGCCACTGCATCGGCGGCGGGGTGGACCTGATTTCCGCCTGCGACATCCGCCTGGCCACGAAGGACGCCGTCTTCTCGGTCCGGGAGACGCGGCTGGGGATCGTCGCCGACGGCGGGACGATCCAGAGGCTCCCTCGACTCATCGGCCACGGCCGCGCAGCGGAGCTGGCCCTCACGGGCAGGGACTTCACTGCCGGGGAGGCACTGGCGATGGGTTTCGTCACCCGCCTCTGCGAGGACCGGGAGGCGCTCCTGGCCGAGGCCAGAAGGCTCGCCGGCGAGATCGCGAACCTCCCGCCGCTCACCGTCCAGGGAGTGAAGGACACCCTCATCCAGGCGCGCGACAACGGCGTTTACCCGGGGCTCGAATATGTCGCACAGAAGAATGCCGCCCTCATCCCCAACCAGGACATGCTGGAAGCCGTGGCGGCCTTCCTGGAGAAGCGCCAGCCGATTTTTAAAGGACGTTAGGAAAGGGACCCGACACGGCCTCCTTCGGGAAGCCGACCGAAGGGGGCCGATCCGTGTTATCCGAAAAAATAGGCGCTGTTGCCTGTTGACAGCGGGCCGCCGATCCAGTACGTTTTTATAGAGAAACATTCCCGCATCCTTCGCCGATCCGGGGCATTGTGGGCGGGTCACGATTTTCCCGGACCCCCGAACCTGTTCATCACCCGTCCGGCTCTTCTTACACCCCGGAGAGTGAGACCATGCCCGATCAGGAAAAGGGAAATCACATCCAGGACAGTCTTTCCAGAAATAAACAGCGGCCCCCACGATACTCCTTCAAGGAGTTGATCCGCCTTCCTAGGCTGCAGGAGCTGACCGACGATCTCTACCGGGCGACCGGGATCCAGTCCACCGTCGTCAGCACGTCCGGCGAGCTCCTCATCCGGTCCGGATGGCAGCCCATCTGCCGGAATTTCCACCGAAAACATCCCAGGGCCGAGCGGGAGTGCATCGAGAGCGACCTCCGGGTTGGCAGAAGGCTCGCCGAGGGGGTCTCTCTTATCGTTTACCGATGCCCCCGGGGGCTGATGAACGCCGCGGCGCCGATCATGATCGAGGAAGAGCATGTGGCCACGGTGTACGCCGGCCAGCTCTTCACCGAGCCCCCGACCGAGGAGCGGGAGGCCTTTTTCAGGCGTCAGGCCCGTGAATTCGGCTTCGATGAGGCGGGTTATCTGGAAGCCTACAGGAAGATCCCCTTATACGCCGAGGAAAAGTTCCGTTCGGCCCTCGCTTTTCTGACCAAATTCGCCCAGATGCTCGCCGATATCGGGATCGCCCGGCAGAAGGAGATCGAGGCCCTCCAGCAGCTCCGCCGCAACGAGGAGCAGTCGCGGCGGCTGTTGGAATCGATCCGCACGGTCCCATGGGAGCTCGACCTGGTCACGAAACGGTTCACCTACATCGGCCCCCAGGCGGAAAGGCTCTTCGGCTACCCGCTGTCGCGCTGGAGAGACATGGAATCCTGGGCTGGCTTCATCCACGATGACGACCGCCAGGAGGCCCTGAGTATCATCTACCGGGCGTCCAAGGAGGGACACGACCATGACTTCGAGTACCGGATGGTCACCCAGGACGGCCGCGAGCTCTGGGTCCACAATGCGGTGACCGTCATTGCCGGGCCTGAGGGTCCGGAAAAGCTAGTGGGATACCTCCGAGACATCACCGAAAGCAAGAGGATCGAGCAGCAGTTCATGGAAAGCGAAGAACGTTTCCGGCTGGCCTTTTACACATCCCCGGACTCGCTCAACATCAACCGCCTGTCCGACGGCCTCTTCGTGGACATCAACGAGGGCTTCACCCGGGTGACCGGCTATACCCGCGGGGACGTCATCGGCAAGACCTCGCTGGAGGTCAACCTCTGGGTCCATTCCGCGGACCGAGCGAAACTCGTCAAGGAATTGGAAAATAAGGGCTACTACGAGAACCTGGAGGCCGAATTCCGCCTGAAGGACGGCACCATCGGGGCGGGACTCCTGTCTGCCCGGATCATCCAGCTCCAGGGCGTACCCCACATCCTCTCCGTCACGAGGGACATCCGGGAGCTCAGGCAATTGGAGAAGGAACGGAAACTCCTCGAGGAGCGGCTGCAACGCGCCGAAAAGATGGAGGCCCTGGGAACCCTGGCCGGGGGTGTCGCCCACGATCTCAACAACGTCCTGGGGATCGTGGTCGGCTACGGGGAGATGCTCGTCGACGAGATCGAGGCGCCCGCCCCGGCAAAGGCCCATTCAAAAAAGGTCCTCGAAGGCGGCATGCGGGCCGCGGCGATCGTTCAGGACCTGCTCACCATGGCCCGGCGGGGGGTCCAGACCCGAAACGTGATCAACCTCAATACCGTCATCGGGGAATGCCGGACGACCCCGGAGTTCGAAAGGGCCCTGTCCTCCAACCCCAGGATCAAGCTTAGGGTCGATCTGGATCCGGAGCTGCTCAACATGAGCGGGTCCCCCGTCCACCTCAACAAATCGCTGATCAACCTGGTTCTGAATGCCGCCGAAGCGATGCCGAACGGCGGTCTTCTGACCATTGCCACGGGCAACCAATACCTCGACCGGCCCCTCCAGGGATACGATCAGATCCGGGAGGGGGATTACGTCACCCTTTCCGTGTCGGACACGGGAGAGGGGATATCGCCCCAGGACATCAAGAGAATCTTCGAGCCCTTCTACACGAAAAAAGTAATGGGCCGGAGCGGGACCGGCCTGGGGCTGGCGGTGGTCTGGGGGACCGTCAAGGACCACGAGGGCTACATCAACGTCCAGAGCGAGGAGGGCAAGGGCTCCACCTTCACCCTCTATTTCCCCGTGACCCGGGAAGCGATCTCCTCGGAACCCCAGGCAACTCCCCCGGCCGCATACCAGGGCAGGGGCGAAACGATCCTGGTCGTGGACGACAGCGAGGAACAACGGGGACTGGCCGTCAGCATCCTGGAGAAGCTCCACTACCGGGCAACCGCCGTCTCCGGCGGGGAAGAAGCCCTGGCCTGGCTGAAGGATCACCGGGCGGACCTGATCATCCTCGACATGATCATGGACCCCGGCATGGACGGCCTGGAGACCTATCGAAAGATCGCCGCGATCCTTCCCGGGCAGAGGGCGATCATCGTGAGCGGCTTTTCCGAATCGGAACGGGTGATCCAGGCCCAGACCTTGGGTGCGGGTACCTACGTCAAAAAACCCTTCACGATGGAGCGGCTGGGGCTGGCCATCCGCAGGGAGCTGGACCGGCCCGCGGCATGACCGCCGGCCCCTTTTCAACCCTGCGGCGTTCTGTCAAAGCGCCCGCATCCACTCCGGCTTGAGGGCGATCTCGCCCCGCAGGGCCGCGTCGATCATCTCGATGGCCCTCTGCTTGCCGCTCGGCAGCTTCGCCTTGATGGGCAGGTAATTGGAGGCGTGGTTCGAGAAAAAGTACCCCCGGGTGAGCTCTGTATGGGCGATCATCTCCCGGAGCTCACGGAGGAGGCCCGCCTCGTCGGGGAGTTGGAACGTCCCCTTGACGTAGTCCTCGTAAAGCGGCGTCCCGGTGATGAGCATCACCGTCAGGGCTCCGACGTAATCGGGGTCCATGGCGCTCAGGAGCTC
>CAYOGU010000098.1:0-11179 GCA_964403345.1 uncultured Syntrophus sp.
GAGCAAGCCCTGGCCATGATTCATAGCGCCTATCTCGAGCCCTCCAAGGCGGGGGCGGATTTCGAGCCCCAGATCATCGCCTTCACCTGCAATTGGTGCTCCTATGCCGGCGCCGACCTGGCCGGGGTGTCGCGTTTCCAGTATCCGCCCAACATCAGGATCATCCGCTTCATGTGCTCGGGGCGCATCGATCCCATGTTCGTCTTCGAGGCCCTGCGCTCCAATGCCGACGGCGTGCTGGTGTCGGGGTGCCACATAGGCGACTGCCATTACATAAACGCCAACCACCGGACCGCGGAGAGGTTCGAGGCCATGAAGGCGGTCCTGGAGAAGCAGAAGCGGCTCCACCTCCGCCAGGGGCTCGTGGAGTCGCTTGTGGTCGAGGACGGCCGGATCCGCGGCGTGATCGACCAGGCCGGAGTCTTCTTTGGCGGCCGGGCCGTGGTCGTCACCACCGGCACCTTTCTCGGCGGCCTGATCCACATCGGGGCGGTCCACTACCCGGCAGGGCGGGCGGGCGAGATCGCTTCCCTGGCCCTGGCCGCCTCGCTCAAGGGACTCGGCTTCGAGATGGGGCGGCTCAAGACCGGGACGCCCCCGCGCCTGCGCGCCTCGACGATCGACTTCTCCCGCCTCCAGCGCCAGGACAGCGATCCCGATATCGAACCCTTCTCCTTTGCCACGGAGCGGCTCCGGGACGAGCGCCTCCCCTCCTTCTTCACGGCGACGACCGCCGAAACCCACCGCCTGATCCGGGAGAACATCCACTGCTCGCCCCTCTACTCCGGGGTGATCAAGGGGATCGGTGCCCGCTACTGCCCCTCCCTGGAGGACAAGGTGATGCGCTTCGCCGACCGGGAGAGCCACCCCGTCGTCCTGGAGCAGGAGGGGCTGGAGACCGAGGAGATCTATGCCAAGGGCCTGGGGAATTCCCTCCCGCCGGACCTCCAGGAGCGGATCGTCCACAGCGTCCCGGGGCTGGAGCAGGCGGAGATCATGCGCCTGGCCTACGCCGTCGAGTACGACTTCGTCCAGCCCACGCAGCTCCGCCGGACCCTGGAAACCAAGCGGGTGGCCGGGCTCTACCTGGCCGGCCAGATCAACGGGACCTCGGGCTACGAAGAGGCGGCGGCCCAGGGCCTCTGGGCGGGGGTGAATGCAACGCTCGCGGTTCAGAAGCGTCCCCCCTTCCTTCTGGACCGGGCCGAGGCCTACATGGGCGTCATGGTAGACGATCTGGTCACGCGGGGCGTGGACGAGCCTTACCGGATGTTCACTTCCCGGGCCGAGTACCGGCTCATCCTTAGGGAGGACAACGCTACGATCCGCCTCATGGGAAAGGGGCATGAGCTGGGGCTTATCGCCGAGGATGACCATGAGAGGCTCAAGGAGCGCGTCCGGCGGATCGAGGCCGGCATCGAGCGGCTCTCGGCCGTCCGGGTCTTCCCGGTGGATCAGACGAACCGCATCCTCGAAGGGCTGGGGACGGCGCCGATCCGGAACCCCCAGACCCTTTTCCAGCTCCTCAAGAGGGACGAGCTCCTCTACGACGACCTGGCTCCCTTCGAGGGCTGGAAGCCGGTGGACGACCGGCACGCGAAGCGGCAGATCGAGATCGAGGCCAAGTACCAGGGCTACATCGAGCGGCAGCGGGCGCAGGTCGCCAAGATGAAGGAGCTCGATGGGATGGCGATCCCGGCGGGCTTCGACTACTCGGACGTCCCGGGGCTCTCCAACGAACTCAAGATGAAGCTATCCCGCGTGGCGCCCGCCACGGTCGGCCAGGCCGAACGGATCCCCGGCATGACCCAGGCCGCCCTCACGGCGATCCTCATCGTGATCAAGAAGCGCGAGCTTGAGGCCGCCGCCCGGAAGGGCTGAGACTGCCCAGATAATTATTTACAAAAGTCCTTCAACCTGTCACGAATCACTTCAGGAACGAGGCCGTCTCCGCCGAGGTCGCGCTGGCCGCAGGGAGGTAGAACCGCTCGGCGTAGTCCTTGACCATGCGGTCCGCGCTGAAACGCCAGCCCAGGGAGGCCATGGCGTGCTTGATCCGCTTGATCCACTTGTGCGGCAGGCCGTCGGCGTCCCGTTCGTAGTAGAGGGGGATCACCTCGTTCTCCAGCGTCTCGTAGAGGTAGTCGGCGTCCCTGCGGTACTGGACGTCGGCGTCGTTGTGCATCCCGCCGTGGCCGATGGCAAAGCCGTTTCGCCCGTCGTAGGCCTCGCTCCACCAGCCGTCCAGGACCGAGAGGTTCAGCCCGCCGTTGAGCAGGACCTTCTGTCCGCTGGTGCCGCAGGCCTCCAGGGGCCGCCGCGGCGTGTTCAACCAGACGTCCACCCCCTGGATCAGGTGGCGCGCCACGTTGTAGTCGTAGTTCTCCACGAAGACGACACGATTGCGAAAGGCCGCTGTGTAGGTGAATTTGGCGATCCTCTGGAGGAGCTGCTTGCCGGCGTCGTCCCGGGGATGGGCCTTTCCGGCGAAGATGATCTGGATCGGCCGGTGCGGGTCCTCGATCAGCCGGGCCAGGCGCTCGGGCTGCGACAGGATCAGATCCCCGCGCTTGTAGGTGGCGAACCGCCGGGCGCAGCCGATCGTCAGGACGTCCGGGTCCAGGATCTGGTCCAGTTCCGCCAGGGTCTCCCGATGGCCGAGGCGTTCCGACTGGATCTGGAGGCGCCGGCGGACGAAGCGGATGAGTCGGATGTTCAGGTTCTGGTGGATCTCCCAGAGCTCGCCGTCGTCGATCTTGGCGATTCCGTCCCAGAGGTCCGGGTGGGTCATGCGGGTCGACCAGTCGTGGCCGAGCCGCGACTCGAATAGCTCGTACTGCTGCGGGGCCAGCCATGAGAGGATGTGGACCCCGTTGGTGATGTGGCCGATGGGGACCTCCTCCTCGGGGCGGTTCGGCCAGAGACCCTGCCACATGAGCCGGCTCACCGTCCCGTGGATGGCCGAGACGCCGTTTGCCCGCCGCGAGCTCTTCAGGGCCAGGACGGTCATGCAGAAGGTCTCCGACCGGTCGGACGGATTGACGCGGCCCAAGGCCATGAAGTCCTCGTGGGAGAGGCCCATCCTCTCCCGGAAGGTGCCGAGGTGCTCCTCGACCAGCTCCGGGGCGAAGCGGTCGTGGCCTGCGGCGACGGGGGTATGGGTCGTGAAGACGGTGGTCAGGGCCACGCGCCGGTGGGCCCGCTGGAAGGGGATCCCGTCGTAGTCCATGATCCGGCGGACCTCCTCGAGGATGGCGAAGGCGCTGTGTCCCTCGTTGAGGTGCATCACCCCCGGGGTGATGTTCAGGGCCTGGAGGATGCGGGCCCCGCCGATCCCCAGGAGGATCTCTTGGCGGATCCGGAGCCGGTTGTCGCCTCCGTAAAGCCGGGAGGTCAGGGAGCGGTCCTCGCCCGAATTGGTTTCGAGATTTGAATCAAGCAGATAGAGGCTCACCCGCCCGACCTGGAGTTTCCAGACCCGGGCCAGGAACGAGCCGCCGGGCGTGTCCATCCGGATCATGAGGGGCTCCCCGCCGGGATCGGTCACGCTCTGGAAGGGCAGGTTCTTGATGTCCAGCCCAATGTAGTCCTCTTCCTGCCAACCGTCGCGATTCAGGCGCTGGCTGAAATAGCCCTGCTGGTAGAGGAGGCCAATGCCGATCAAGGGCACCCCCAGGTCGGAGGCGCTCTTCAGGTGGTCGCCTGCCAGCATGCCCAGGCCGCCCGAATAGATCGGCAGCGATTCGTGGAGGCCGAATTCGGCGGAGAAATAGACGACGGGCCGCTTGTGGAGGTTCCCGCAGTGGAAGCGCCCCCAGGTCCGGGCCGCCTCCAGGTATTCGGTCAGCCGTCGGAAGGCGTAGTTGATCCGGCTGTGGAGAACCAGTTCCGAGGCCCGCTCCTCGACCTCTTCCGGGGTGATCCGGTTCAGGAAGGCGATGGGGTTGTGGTCGACCTGACGCCAGAGGTGGGGGTCCAGGTCCCGAAAGAGGCTGATCACCTCGGGGTGCCAGGTCCACCACAGGTTTTGGGCCAGGACATGGAGACGTTCGTGGAGAAGGCTCTGGGTCTTGTTCATGGATCACCTCCTGTTCCGTTCTTTCGAATCCCCCCTTGACCACGTTCCTACCATACCTTTTCCCCGGGGTTTCATCAAGCGCGATTGCATGCGGGGGCGAAGCCGTGACGGCCTTTCAGCCCCTGCCAAGGGGACGCGACACAGGGTCGATGATCGGCCATTGAGCGGGGGATTGGGCGATTGTAAAAGACCTGGCGCCGTGTTAGACTGGGTCGTCGATTCGGAATCCTTTGAAATCCCAGTGGGGCCGGGCTCTCGCCCGGTCCCACTGGGATTCGATCCGCCGGGGAGAGGTTGCGCTATGGGCACGGACCGCAAGGCCGCATTGGACAGGATGCTGGGGGTGTTCATCGACAACTTCGGTCTGGGCCGCGGGGCGTCCCTCGCGGCCATGATCGTCGTCGCACTGGTCGTGATCCTGTCCTTCCTCTGGTTCTTCCTTTCCGCTCCTCCGAAGACGATCACGATCACCAGCGGCGAGAAGGGGAGCGTCTATTACAGCGTGGCCGAAAGATACGCCAGGATCTTGGCGCGGGACGGCGTAAAGCTGGTCATCCTGCCCTCAGCCGGCTCAGAGGAGAACCTCAGGCGCCTCACGGATCCGTCGTTCAAGGTGGACATCGGATTCGTCCAGGCGGGACTGGCCAAGGGACGGAATATCGAAAGGCTTGTTTCTCTGGGCAGCGTCTCCTATCAGCCCCTCCTGATCTTTCATCGCCTGCCCAAGTCCGTGCAGATATTGTCGCAAATGGCCGGCAAACGCATCGCCGTCGGCCGTGAGGGGAGCGGGACTCGGATTCTGGCCCAGACGCTGCTTGCCGCCAACGGGATCGAACCGGGCGGCGCGACGACCTTTCTGGATATGGAAGGCGAGGAGGCGGCCGCCGCCCTCCTGGCGGGGAAGGCGGACGTCATCTTCCTGATGGCGGATTCCGCCTCGTCGCGGACCATGAGGTCCCTCCTGCGGACGCCACGGATCGGCCTGGTCGATTTCGCCCAGGCCGACGGCTATGCGCGCCGCATCGGCTATCTTCACAAGCTGGTGATGCCCAGGGGAGCGATGGATTTTGGAAAAGATATCCCCTCGGAGGACGTTACGCTGGTGAGCCCTACCGTGGAGCTGATCGCCAGGGACCGTCTGCATCCGGCCCTGTCCGACCTCCTCCTGGCTGCCGCCATGGAGATCCATGGCCGCGCTGCGCTTTTCCAGAATCGGGGGGAGTTTCCGGCGGCCCTGGAAAGCGAATATAAAATCAGCGACGATGCGAGGCGCTTCTACAAATCCGGAAAGACTTTCCTTTACCGCTATCTGCCCTTCTGGCTGGCCAGCCTGATCAACAGGATTCTGGTGGTGTTCGTGCCGTTGGTCATCCTGCTGATCCCGGGCCTGAGGAGCATTCCCGCCATCCTCCGATGGCGCATGAAGCTGCGCATCAACCGGTGGTATCGGCTTTTGCTGCTGGTGGAGCAGGAGACGACGCCGGGTCTTTCATCGGAGAAGATCGAGGGGCTGACCCGGCGGATAGAGGAGATCGAATCGCAGATCCTCAGGATGAAGGTGCCGGCTTCGTACGGCGACCAGATCTACGAACTGCGGCTGAACATCCGGTTCGTCCGCTCCCTGCTCCATGAGATGAAAACGGCCCGTTGAGACGGAGCCCCCTCACCGGACCTTCCCGGCCATGGGCGGATCTCCCGGTCCTCACACCCTCGTGAGCTGGCGGTACTTGATCCGGTGGGGCTGCGAGGCCGCGGCCCCGAGCCGGGCCTTGCGGTCCGCCTCGTACTCCGAGTAGTTCCCGTCGAACCAGACCACGGAGCTCTCTCCCTCGAAGGCCAGGATGTGGGTCGCGATCCGGTCGAGGAACCACCGGTCGTGGCTGATGACCACGGCGCAGCCGGCGAAGTTTTCCAGGGCCTCCTCGAGGGCCCGCATGGTGTTCACGTCCAGGTCGTTGGTCGGCTCGTCCAGAAGCAGGACGTTCGCCCCCTCCTTGAGCATCCGGGCCAGATGGACGCGGTTCCGCTCGCCCCCCGACAGCTGGCCGACCTTCTTCTGCTGGTCCGTCCCCGAGAAGTTGAAGCGCGAGACATAGGCCCGGGAGTTCATCTCGCGGGTGCCGAGCTTGATGATGTCCTGGCCCTCGGAGATCATCTCCCAGATCGTCTTCGCGGGGTCGAGCACGTCCCGGCTCTGGTCCACATAGGCGAGCTTCACCGTCTCACCGATCCGGATCTGCCCGGAATCGGGCTTCTCCTGGCCGGTGATCATCTGAAAGAGGGTCGTCTTCCCGGCGCCGTTGGGGCCGATGATCCCGACGATCCCCCCGGGCGGCAGGGCGAAGTTCATGTTCTCCACCAGGAGCCGGTCGCCGTAGGCCTTGCTGACCTTCTCCGCCTCGATGACGAGCCGGCCCAGACGGGGTCCGGGCGGGATGTAGATCTCCAGATCCTTGGCCCGGTCCTCGGATTCCTTGGCCAGGAGGTTCTCGTAGGAGGTGATGCGGGCCTTGGACTTGGCGTGGCGGCCCTTGGGGGACATGCGGATCCACTCCAACTCCCGATCAAGGGTCTTCTGGCGCTCCGTTTCCGATTTTTCCTCCTGGCGCAGGCGGTTCTGCTTCTGCTCGAGCCACGAGGAGTAGTTTCCCTTCCAGGGGATCCCCTGGCCGCGGTCCAGTTCCAGAATCCAGCCGGCCACGTTGTCCAGGAAGTAGCGGTCATGGGTGACGGCGATGACGGTCCCCGGGTAGGAGTGGAGATGGTGCTCCAGCCAGGCGACCGACTCGGCGTCGAGGTGGTTGGTCGGCTCGTCCAGGAGGAGGATGTCGGGGGCCTGCAGGAGGAGCCGGCAGAGGGCCACGCGCCGCCGCTCACCGCCCGAGAGGACCTTCACCTGGGTCTCGCCGGGCGGGCAACGCAGGGCGTCCATGGCCATCTCCAGGCGGGAGTCGAGGTCCCAGGCATCCAGGGCGTCGAGCTTCTCCTGGACCTTGGCCTGACGGTCGAGGAGCTTCGTCATGGCCGCATCGTCCATGGGCTCGGCGAATTTCTCGTTGATCTCGTTGAATTCATTCATGAGATCGACGGTCTCCTGGACCCCCTCCTCGACAATCTCGCGGACCGTCTTGGCGTCGTCGAGCTGCGGCTCCTGCTCCAGAAAGCCCACGGTATGGCCGGGCGAGAGGATCGTCTTGCCGATGAAGTCCGTGTCCACCCCCGCCAGGATCCTGAGGAGCGAGCTCTTCCCCGAGCCGTTGAGGCCCAGGACGCCGATCTTCGCCCCGTAGAAATAGGAGAGATAGATGTCCTTCAGGACCGGCTTCTTGTCGTAGACCTTGCTCACGCCGATCATGGAATAGATCACTTTGTTGTTCGGCTCGTTGGCCATGGCGCTCCTCCTTGGTGCGGACCCGGGCTTTCCCGGTTCGGTGTTTTCCGTGCCGGATATTACCAGCAAACGCGTCAGGAGGAAAGTCTTTCCGAGAGGGTCAGGCAGCCTGCTGGAAATAGACGGCGTAGATCATGGCGTAGTGGAGGCCGCCGCCGAGAAGGACCATGATGTGGAAGAGCTCGTGGAAGCTGAAGACGCCGGGGCGCAGCCTTGGCCTTCGGGTCGCGTAGAAGAGGGCCCCCAGGGTGTAGGCCCCCCCGCCGGTGAACATCAGGACAGCCTGCGTGGTGGTCATGGCCGCCAGGATCTGGCTGATCGGGGCGATCGCGATCCAGCCCATGACCACGTAGAGGACCGTGCAGAAGACCCGCGGCGCCCGGGGGAAGAAGATCTGCAGGAGAAGGCCGAATCCCACGAGCCCCCACTGGAGGCCGATGATGGACCAGCGCCAGGCCCCTTCGAGGTAGAAGGTGCAGATCGGGGTGTAGGTGCCGGCGATCATGCAGAAGATGGCAAAGTGGTCCATCCGCCGCCAGAAGGAGACCTCGTTCTCCTCCCGCTTGAAGGCGTGGTAGAGGGTGCTCGCTGCGAAGAGAAAAAGGATGCAGAGCCCGTAGATCCATGCCGTCACCAGGGCCGGGGCGGAGTTTCGGGCCACGTGGGCCAGAAAGCCCATTCCGATTGCCGCAGCGACCACGCCGGCCAGATGGGAATAGAAATTGGATGATTCCTGTGGTTTGATGGACATTGTTTCTCCGGATGCCCCCGGGACGGACCGGGGGCGTTCCAATCGGCGCCTTCGATCGCGGCTTTTTCGTGGAGGAATGAATAATACGGGGCAGCCGGAAAAAACAATGGGAGTCAGGGGATTTTACATTTCTTTTACGGGAAGGGAAGACCGGCCCTTCTCACAGGATCATCAGGATCGCCGGGTGGATTCGGAGTCGCTCGTAGAGGCCGGTGCGGACCGATTCGCTCTCCACGGTCAGGGCCACGTTCAGGCTGTGGTAGGCGCCGCTCCGGCTGGTGTGGGAGGGGGTCACGGTGTGGGGGATCTGGCCAAGGACCTCAGCGATGGCGCCCTTCAGGCTATCCGGGTTGCGTCCGATCACCTTGTAGACCCAGGGGCAGGGATAGTCGATCTTCGGTTTACAGTCGTTATCGTTCATGGCCGAACGCCCATTTGGTCAGGGTTCCTCCAGAAAGCGACGAATCCGGTCGGCCGCCCGGGCGATCAGCCAGGCCGCGTCCTCATCGTACTCCGCCGATCCCTTCGGACGGAAGAAGGGGAAGCCCTCCGCCCGGGTCCCGAAGGCCTCGCCGAGGACCGCCAGGGTCTTTTCCTGGCGAGCCGTCACCTCCGGCATCCGTCCGTAGAGATCGCCCGCCTCTTCGTTGAGGCCGAAATCGTCCAGGACCAGGACCTTCCGGAGCCCCCGAAGGGCGAGCCCCGCTTTCAGCTTTTCCCAGAAGCGGCGGTCGGCCTTCCAGACCCCGAGGTCGGCGGAGTTGGCGACGTAAATCCTCTGTTCCCGCGTTCCAGGGCCTCGCGGTTCGCCGGGGTTCCGCAGGGGGCCGGCCCTGCCAGGGATGTCGCCTTGATGCCCAGGGCCTTCAGATGGGCGACGATCGCCCCGGTGGCCTCGGCGTAGTGGTCCGTGGCGACGACCTGGAGCGAGGCGGTCTCTCCGGCCAAGCGCGACAAAACGGGCCGCCACAGGGGATCGATCCGCGATTGCCCAAGATAGGCCCCCACGAACCGTTCGGCTGCCGCCTCGATCCGCGACCGCGGGACGTCGGCTGCCGGCTGCAGGGCGGCGATCCGGTCGGCCATGACCTTCCTGTAACCTGACTGCGTCGTGCTGCCCTCGACCCAGGTCGGGCCGACGATCGCCTCCCAGAAGATTTCAGGAGTCGCGACGCCCAGGGCCGCAAGGCCCGTCTCCTGGAGGGCCCGGACGAGGTTGTCAGGACGGGCGAAGCGGGGAGCCTCCAGGCTGAGGGTGCCTGAATAGTCGAAGATGATCAATTTGTCCCGCGATGCCATAGGCGAATCCGTCCAAACAAGGGTTCAGGAGGCCTGCTGCCTGGCCTGGGCCGCCCGGATGATCGTACTGATCTCCAGCGCACTCCGGCAGGGATCCGGCGAGGCGCAGATCGCCGAGACCACGGCGACGCCGTCCGCCCCTGCGAGGACGGCCGCCTCGGCATTGGAGGCGTTGAGGCCGCCGATCGCCACGAGGGGGTGGCGGGAGAAGGCCCGGATCCGGGAGAGCCCCTCTATTCCCCAGGGTTCCTTGGTGTCCGTCTTGGTGGGCGTGGCGAAGATGGGGCTCACGCCGAGGTAGTCCACGTCGAGAGCCTCGGCCCGTTCCACGTCTCCCCATTCCTCCACGGAAAGGCCGATGATGGCCTTCGGCCCCATCCATTTCCGTGCGAGCTCGTAGGGCATGTCCTCCTGTCCCACGTGGATTCCCTCGGCGCCCGAGGCCAGGGCGACGTCCAGCCGGTCGTTGATGATGAGCGGGATCCGGAACGGCGCCATCAGCTTCTTGATCCGCAGGGCCTCCTCGACGAAGAACCGCGTCGAAACGTCCTTTTCCCGGAGCTGGATGCAGGAGGCCCCGCCCCGGATCGCCAGGAGGACCACGTCGGCCAAGTCCCTGTCGCCGCAGAGGCCCCGGTCGGTAACGAAATATAGTCCCTTCATGGCAGATCCCTCATGGTTCCGTTTCGATCCGCGCACGGGCTTCGATGTCGCCGTCGCCGAGGTTATAGAGGGCGTCGATGAAGTGCATCTGGAGGCTGCCCGGTCCTTCAGAGCGGACGAAGGCGATCTCTCCGGCGATCCCCATGACGGCCATCGCCTCGGCGGCGGCAAGGGTCGGATCGGCGGTGACCGCCGCAAAGGCCCCGCACAGGGCCGAGGCCGTGCATCCCAGGCCCGTTACGCGGGTCATCAGGACATGGCCGTTCCGGCCCCGGATTACCCCGCTTCTTCCGATGGTGTAGTCCGTCTCGCCACTGATGCAGACGGCGGCGCCGCAGGCCTCGTGCAGGATCCGGCCCAGGGCGACGGCGTCATCGGAAGATGCGGAGCTGTCCACCCCTTTCGTTTTCGCGCCACGGTCGATCAGGGCCATGATCTCCGAGGCGTTCCCCCGGATGATCTCTGGCGGGACAGCCCGGATCAGTTCCTGCGCCGTCCGGGTCCGGTAGGCGGTCGCTCCTGCGCCGACAGGGTCCAGGACGATCGGGATCCGGCGCTCCCGGGCCGCCTCGGCCGCCCGGAACATGGCCCGGACCCAGGCAGGGCTCAGGGTGCCGATGTTGATGACGAGGGCCGATGCGATCCCCACCATTTCCTCCATCTCCTCCTCGGCGTGGGCCATGACCGGCGAGGCCCCCAGGGCGAGCAGGGCATTGGCCGTGTTGTTCATGACGACGTAGTTGGTGATGCTGTGGACCACCGGCCCTTTCTCGCGAATCGAGCGGAGGGCCGAGGCGATATCTCCTACGGAAAGTTTCATCGAAGGTTCACCTCGCTGGACTTTGACCGATTTTACCGCCGACGATGTCCCGATGCAAGCAGGGCGGAGGGACGGTTCGGGGAAGGCCGCCGCGTGCGGCGGCTGCAAAAGGGACGGCTCGTTCTAGTGTAGTGCGTCATAAATAACTTGACTTATAATATTGGATGGTGCATATGC